>NZ_QRWO01000004.1:0-94343 GCF_003459655.1 Collinsella sp. AF19-1LB | reverse complement strand
AAAGTGCTAAATGTCAATTCTGGTCTAACAGAGCCAAACAAAAAGGTAGATTATTAGGCATGTCCCAAAAACCTACCTTGGTTAGTGCAGCAACTCGGTGAGGTTGCGTTTAAAGCGGGCGCGGTCTTCGCTGGTAAATGCTGCCGGACCGCGAGTGCGTCCGCCGGCGCGGCGTACCTTCTTTTCCTCGTGGCGAATAAACAGCTGCATGTCGATGGTTGCTTTGTCGTAGACGCGCCCGCGCACACCGATAGCGGCGGCATCGCGCCCGAGCACCATGCTCGCCAAGCCAATGTCCTGCGTCACGACCACGTCGCCCGCCTGCAGGCGTTCGACAATGGCAAAGTCGGCGCTGTCGGCGCCCACGCTCACGTCGAGCGTCGTGATCCAAAAGCCGCGTCGCGCGTGCTCGGCATCGCGCGGGTCGTCGCGGCGAATGTGCCGTTCCAGGTTTTGCGTGCTGTTGCCGGCGATAACAACGGCGACGCCCGCCCGCCGCGCGCAGTCAATCGACTCGCGCGTGACCGGGCAGGCGTCGGCATCAATAAAGAGCGTCTTTGGCATCTAGCGCACCAGTTTGCCAAACTGAATGGCGCGAACAATGAGCGTCACGCCAAACACCAGCAGCGCGGCACCGCTAAAGATGACGAGCATCTTGGCCGACCACAGCGGATAGATAAACACGAACATGCCCGCGATGATGGAGAGCGCGCCGCTCAGGATGGCGAGGGCGCGGTTGGCGGAAAGCTCGGATTCCAGAATCGACATGACGCCCTCGACGATCCAGCCAAAGCCGGCGACGACCACCACGAGCGTGGTGAGCGTCGCGGTCGAGAAGGCCTGGTTGCGCAGGATTATGACGCCGCCCAGAATGATGAGCAGGTTGGAGATGATGCTCGTAACGCGCCAGCCGGTGGGCAGCAGCGGCTCGAAAACAGCGGTAAACAGCCTGATCGCGGCCGTGATCACAAAGTAGATGCCCAAGACGGTCGTCAGGAAGACGAGGGATTTGGCGGGCGCAAACAGCAGTGCGATGCCGGCGACGAGCGCCAAGACGCCCGTGATGGCGTAAATCCAGCGCACGGCCTTGACGGCCTTGCCTGCCATGCTTTTCTCGTCAAATCCAAACGCGCTCGATTGCTTGTCATCGTTCTTAAAGATGCCCATGATGTCTCCTTTCCGTGCGGCGTAAGCCGTAGCTCTTGCAACCAGTATCGCCCAAGGGCGCCGTCGCGTGGGGCGGGAAGGGCGAATGGGAGCCTCATCTTCCCGAATTGTTACCTTTGTTCCCGTTTGGATGCGGAATATTCAACAGGTGTGGAACATTGCGCCGCTGTGTGTAATTGCCTACGTTTTAGGTTAGATTTTCTTAAGAACAATATGCTTTTATTGGGGGTCTTATGAACGAAGCTGTTCCCGCGGCGCCGGTAAGCGCCGAGTCGATGGCAAAGCAGGGTTGCGAAAAGCTTGGCCTGGACACGTTTGACGCGCTGGTCCGCCGCGCCCGTACGTGCCGCCGTTTTGACGAGTCCATGCGCGTGCCGCGCGAGTTTTTGCTCGAGCTGGCGGAACTGGCGCACCTGGCTCCCTGCGGCGCCAATGCTCAGCGTCTGCGTTTTCATGTGGTGAGCGGTGCCGAGGATTGCGCGCGTGTATTTGATGAGCTTGCATGGGCCGGCGCGCTTAAGGATTGGTCGGGTCCTGCCGAGGGCGAGCGTCCGACCGGCTACATCGCGATTCTTGCCGAGCGCGCTGTTCCGGGTAAGCCCGCCGCGCCCATCACCGAGGTCGACACGGGCATTGCCGCGCAGACGATGATGCTCGCCGCTCGCAGCGCCACGCCCGAGGTGGCAGCCTGCATGTTCAAGGCCTTTACGCCCCACGCGATCGATGCTATGGGGCTCGATAACGACAAGTATGAGCTCAAGCTGATCATGGCTTTTGGCGTGCCGGCCGAGACGCAGATGATCGATGCGATCGATTCCAACCCCGACGGCTCAATTAATTACTGGCGTGACGATGCGCAGGTGCACCACGTACCCAAGCGCCCGCTCGCCGACGTGCTGGTGTAGCTGAGCGTCACCGCGGCGTGATCAGACGGTAAACCACCACAAAGGTGCCTGTCCCCTTTGTGGTGGTACGAGGGGAGAGCGTGTGGCAGATCTGTATTTGGTGCGGCATGGGCAGACTGAGCTCAATGTGCAGAGCATTTTGCAGGGCTGGCACGATTCGCCGCTTACGGCGCGCGGGCGCGAGCAGGCGCTGACGGCGCGTACGGCGTTTGCGGCGCGTGGCGTGGCCTTTGATCATGTGTATTCCTCGCCGTTGGGCCGGGCGCGGCATACGGCCGAGCTTATCGTTGGCGAGGGCCGTTCCATTGAGCTGGTCGATGACCTGCGTGAGTGGCATTTTGGCTCGCTGGAGGGCACATCAAATCGCGAGATGCCGCCGCAGCCCTGGGGCGATTATCCGGTGGCCTTTGGCGGCGAGTCGGAAGTGCAGCTTCAGTCGCGCATGGTCGCGGCGCTGTCCCGTATTATGGCCCGGCCGCAGCACGACTGCGTGCTGGCGGTTTCCCACGGCTCAGCCTGCCAGGAGTTTCTTGAGTATGTGACTGGCGGGGGAGAGCTACCCGACAACGGTGCCGTGCTTCATTTTGGCTATTGCGACGGGGCGTTTTCGCTCTTGGGTTGGTAACGAACGAAAGGACCCCTATGAATAAAGATCTGTATCTGGTCCGTCATGGACAGACGATATTCAACCTTAAGCGTATCATTCAGGGGTGGAGTGACTCGCCGCTTACGCAGTTGGGTTGCGACCAGGCGGCGCGCGCCGGCATGTTTTTACGTGCGCGCGGCATTGAGCCCGATCATGCCTACACCTCCACGCTTCATCGCACCGAGCAGACTATCGCCAACTTGTGGCCGGGCTTGGCGTACGAGCGCCTGGACGGCCTGCGTGAGTGGTTCTTTGGCGACTTTGAGGCCGAGCGCGTGATGCTTATGCCCGAGCGCCCGTGGCGCGATTTCTATCGTCAATTTGGCGGCGAGGGCCAGATCCAGGTGCGCGAGCGCATGGTGGCGACGCTGACCGAACTCATGCAGCGTCCGGACCATACGTGTGTGCTCGCGGTAAGCCATGGCTCGGCTATCAAGGAGTTTATGGATCACGTGAAGGGTGCGGCGGCCGACGAGCGCGATCGCGTGCCGGGCAACTGCTCGGTGCTGCACTTTGCGTTTGACGACGAATCCGACACGTTTGAGTTGGTCGAAGTCTTTACGCAGGAGGATTACGCGCGCGAGCTGGGGCTTGAACCGCTTGTAGCGGTAGTAGGCCCGCAGCGCGGGTAGCGCTGGCGTTGCGGCGCGGTTTGCCGGCGAAATTGTTTGATGCGAAAGGGGCGGGGATGCATGCACGGGCATTGCATCCCTGCCCCTTGTTTGTTTGGATGCTGGGTTTTCCAGCTTCGCGTTTGAGTCCGCTAGAACCGTGAGATCTGGTGAGTGAGCAGACCCGTCGGAACCTGCGGCGCGCCGCCGCTGACCTGCGCGGCGGGGAAGAGCGCAGCTACGGCAAAGTTGAACGGCTCTTTGCCGGTGTACGTTCCGGCGGCACGGGCCTCATCGGCCAGAATCTGCGATGCCCCAGCCAGTGCGGCGGCATAGGCGGAGTCACCGGCGAACACGGGGTCGGGTGCCTGATCGAGCATGGCACGGATGGCAGCAACGGCGTCCTCGCGCTTGACCTCCCACACACGGTGCGTAATGCCGGCGGGGTCGGTGACGGCATAGAGCGACGCGCCTTCTTTGGCGGCGCCGAGGATGATATCCATGACGGGCGAGGCTTCGTAGGCGAGCGTTACAGGGCGAGGCTGCACCTTAAGCTCGGCGATTGCGCGGGCGGCTGCGGCCGCATCTGCGGAGGACGCGTTGTCGTCCGTCAGTACACCAACCGGGCAAATTGCCACAACGCCCGTCACGCGTCCCAGCTCTCCCGAACACTCGTACACGTAATACGCCGCGCCTGGATCCTTGAGCATTAGGCCGTCAGCAATGGCGCCGCGCAGGGCGTCGTTGCCGCTCAGGATACCGCCCATCGCAGGCAGCGCCTCGAGCACGCGGTCCTGAGCTGGGCGGATGCAGGGAAATGGAAGTGCTTTCATGGGCGGTCCTAACGCGCGAGTCGGTTTGTTCGCGGCTTATTATGCCCCAACTTGGCCGCTTGCGTCCCAGAGCGTGTTATCGGCAAGCGCGATGAGCACGTTTTGGCAGCGAACGATATCGGCATGGGGCACATACTCGTTGGGCTTGTGCGCGAGCGCCAACGAGCCGGGGCCGTAGCTCATACAATTGCGGTTGCCTGTCTTGCCGGCAATGACGGCAGTGTCGGTGTAGCCGGTAAAGAAGCCGACGGTCGTGTCTGTGCCCGTCACGTCATCGGCGGCACGCTTGAGTGCAGCCAGAAGGGGAGAGCTTGGATCGCGCTCGATGGCGGGGCGGTCGCCTGTCACGGTATAGCTTCCATGGCAGCCGGGGACCGCGGCTTCGGCGCCGGCGATGGCCTGCTCTACCATGCGCGTCGCGGCGGCCGTATCAGTCGGCGGGGCCAGGCGCATATCGACCCAGACCTTGGCATGGTCGGGCACGACATAGGGGCGGTAGCCGCCCTCGATCTGTCCAAACGTGATGGTCGATGGCCCCAGCTCATCGTGTACGGGCAGCGCCATGAACGCGCGGCGCAACGCGCAGACGACCTCTGCCATGGCGGCGACGGCGTCGGCGCCCTTCCAAGGCTGGCTCGCGTGCGCCGTGACGCCTGCCATCTCAATCTCGAACCATGTGCGCCCCTTGTGCGCCACCTGGATCTGTCCGTCGGCGGGCTCGGTGTCCAGCACCCATTCGCGCGAACCGACCCAGCCGGCATCAATGGCCGCCTCGGAGCCACGCATAAAGTCTTCCTCGTCGACCGAGCAGATGAGCGAAAAGCCACGTCGGGGCAGCTCACCGCTTGCCGCCACGCGCTCGAGCGTATGGACCAGTGCGGCAATGGCGCAGGCCAGGCCACCCTTCATATCGCAGGCACCGCGGCCATAGAGTTTATCGTCGCGCACAACCGCCCCAAGCGGTGCGATGTCTGCGTCCCAGCCATCGCCCAAGGTGACGGTATCCATGTGGCAGATATAGACCAGCCGCGGCTCGTCGCTTTGGCCCGGCACGGTGACTTTAAGGTTGCGGCGCCCGGGCAGCACTTCGAGCTCCTCAATCTGCACGGCATCGAGCGCAGAACTATCAAGTTGTGCCAGCTGCTGCTCAATGAGCCTCTTAATGAAGCGCTCAATTTCATCCTCATACGCGCCCGGGTCTGAGCTGTCAATCTTCACAAGGTCCTGCGCAAGCCGCCAGGCAAAGTCCTCATCAACCATATGCAACCTCACAATCAGTCTGCTTTCCAAACCGATTGTAAGCCTCTTGAGAGATCCGCGGCGTGCGCGCAGCGGTATTTACCGTTCGCAGGCCGAGCCAGCGCGTTTGCCGTCCAGGCGGGTTTACGAACGATGCGGTGGGTACGTACCCTTCATGGACGACATGCTGTGCGACATATCTGCCTTTCGGTATCACCGGATACCTCCACAGGTCTTGGCAATAATGCCGGACCTGCCCGATTCTGCGGACGATCCGCGCAGGGAGCACCTATGTGAGCATCCGCTCGTCACGCATTTCCTGGGCACCCCGTTACACGTGTTGGCGCAGGGCAGCTGCGGACGTAAGGGCGATCGCATTGTCAGGCATGTTTGGAACGGGGAGAGGCCGTTTGATTCCGTGCGGCAGACGGAGTTTGGCTTCGATGTTGCGTCCCCACTCTTTACCCTGCTGACCCTGGCTTCCTCGGTCTCAAACGAGCGTCTAATCATGTGCATGTATGAGATGTGCGGCACCTTTGCCGTGTGCAAGATTGCGCCTCAGGTAAAGTCGGCACTTGAGCAGGCATATGGGAGCCGATGGAGTGACGCACGGTCGGGCTGGGAAAACGTAAAGGATGTCTCGGGGAATCCAACGGACTTGTGGAAACGACCTCCCTTGATCGAGCTCTCTGAGCTTACAGAGTTCGTCGATAAGGTCCGGGGGCTCCGCGGCGCTAAATCGTTCATACGAGCCGCGAAATGCATTACGGGGGTGGCAGCATCGCCGCTCGAGGTCCAGGCTTCGATGCTGTTTGGCCTTACGAGGTTGCGCGGCGGCGAAGGGCTGCGCCTTACCAATAACGTTGAGATTCGTATGACGCGCAGCGCCCGCCTGATTTCGGGGCTTGATAGGCGCTATGCCGATATCCTGCTGGCAAATAAGGACGGCAGCCGAGAGTGTCTGGTTGAATGCCAGGGTAAAGCCATTCACGGATCCATTGAATCCAAGATTTCGGACTCCGATCGAACGACGGCCTTGCAAGCCATGGGATATCCCGTCGTTCTGATGACCTATGGTCAGCTGGCCGACTTCGATGCCTTCCGCGTGGTGATGGAGCTCATCATGTCCTATCTCGATGTGCCGCTGAAAGACAAGACGCCGCGACAGCAGGAGCTCGAACGGCGGCTTCGTGAGGAGATTTTTATCGATTGGGCGGGAATGTAGTCGCGCGGTGGGTAAACGGTAGCGCGAGCTAGAGTTCTGGTCGCAAAAAGGCTTCAATTTTGCCTTGGAGGGACCCTAAAAATGCTATCTAGAATAAGTTGTTTCGGAAAATAGACAGTCAACTTACATTCGGCACATAGAGACCGATTTTTACCTACTAAAGTCCCTGATAAAGCTGTTTATCAAAGCGGGTGTGCTTAGCGACTGGAGCCTCACTATCGATTATCTGAAAAAACTTGTTCTGGGTATCATTTTAAAGTCGTCCGGAGCAACAAAATCGCCCCCCCGTTTCGTGAATACGGGGGGGGGCGAATGGGCTTCGTGGTCTGTCTGGCAGGCTTGGCACCGGCGCTATTTAATCACGCGCACGCGATACATCGACGGAATCTGCTTGAGCGCCTCGATCGTGCTGCCGTCCAGGTGCTCATCGGTGTCGAACATGGTGTAGGCGTTCTCGCCAGCGGACTCGTTGGTCATGCGCTGCACATTGGCGTTGTCCTTGGCGAGAATGGCCGTGATCTGGCCGATCATGTTGGGCACGTTGGCATGCAGGCAGGCAATACGGCTTGCGGCGCGCGCCTTGCCCATGCTGCAGGCGGGGTAGTTGACGCTGTGCGCGATGTTGCCGTTTTCCAGGTAATCCTTGAGCTCGCTGATGGCCATGTCGGCGCAGTTGGCCTCGGCCTCGCCGGTGCCGGCGCCCGAATGCGTGGTGATAAACGTATTGGGCATCTTGACGGTCTTGGGCGTGGCAAAGTCGCAGCTAAACCAGCTGAGCTTGCCCTCGCGCAGGGCGGCGTCGACGGCGTCTTCGTCAATGATGGTCTCGCGCGCGTAGTTGATGAGCACGGCGTCGGGCGCTAGCAGGTTAATCTGCTCGGTGCTGATCATACCGATGGTGTCGGCCTTGCTGGGCACGTGCACGGTGAGGTAGTCGCAGCCGCGGCACAGATCCTCGAGCGTGCCCACGCGCTGCACCTCGCGGCTCAGCACCCACGCGTGCTCGACGGAAATGAACGGGTCGTAGCCGTAGACGTCCATGCCCAGATCGACACAGGCGTTGGCGACCTTGGAGCCCACGTTGCCCAGGCCGATGACGCCAATGCGCTTGCCCTTGAGCTCGCGACCCACAAAGGCCTTCTTGGCCTTCTCGGCGTCGACTTGGATATCGGGGTCGTCGGCGTTGTCGCGCACCCAGTTCATCGACTGCACCACGCCGCGGCTCGAAAGCACCAGCATGCCCTGGACGAGCTCCTTGACGGCGTTGCTGTTGGCGCCGGGGGAGTTAAAGACAACGACGCCCTTCTTGGCGTACTCCTCGACGGGGATGTTGTTGACGCCGGCGCCACAGCGGGCGATGGCGCGGATGCCCTCGGGCAGCTCGTAGCCGTGCAGGTCGGTCGAGCGCATCAGGATGGCGTCGGCCTCCTCGGCGGTGCTCACAAATTCGTAGCCCTCGCCAAACTCGACTTCGCCGTCTTTGGTGATGTCGTCGATGGTCTTGATCTTGCGCATGGAAAGCTCCTTAGCAGGTTTGTTTAAAACAAGTGGTTTGAAGTGGCTGGTCGGCCCGCTCGTTGCGGGCTAGTTAGATCGCGGGCTCAAACTATGCTGCGCTTCGAAGTCCTTCATATACGTGGCCAGCGCCTGCACGCCCTCCATGGTGACGGCGTTGTACACGCTGGCGCGCATGCCGCCGACGAGGCGATGGCCCTTGACGTTTTGAATCTGGTGCTCGGCTGCGCCTGCGACAAAGGCGGCGTCGAGGCCGGCATCGTCGGTGCGGAAGGTGACGTTGGCGATGGAGCGGCTGCCGGTCTGCGCGGTGCCATGGAACAGCTCGCTGTGCTCGAGCAGATCGTAGAGCAGATTGGCCTTGGCCCAGTTGCGCTCGGTCATGGCGGCAAGTCCGCCGGTTTGCTCCACCCAACGGAACACCTTGCCGCATACGTAGATGCCAAAGGTGTTGGGCGTGTTGAGCATGGAGCCCTTGGCGGCCTGGGTCTTAAGGTCCATGTACTGCGGCGTCTGCGCAAAGGCTGGACCGTCGGCGATCAGGTCGTCGCGCACGATAACCACGGTGACGCCCGCGGCGCCGGCGTTTTTCTGAGCGCCGGCGTAGATGAGTCCGTAGCGCTCGACGTCGAGCGGCTGCGACAAAAAGCAGCTCGAGACATCGGCGACCAGCGGTACGTCGCCGAAGTTAGGCAGCTCGTGGTACATGGTGCCAAAGATGGTGTTGTTCTGGCAGATGTAGACGTAGTCGAGCCCGCCGCCCGCGGCCTCGGCGGCAATGCGCGCGTTGATGTCGGCCATGGCGGGAATGCGGTCGAAATTGGCGTCCTCGGAGCTCGCGAGCAGCACGGCCTCGCCGTACTTGGCGGCTTCCTTGTACGCCTTGTTGGCGAAGTTGCCGGTCACGACGTAGCCGGCGCGGCCGCGGCGCATGAGGTTCATCGGGATGCCCGCAAACTGCAGCGTGGCGCCGCCCTGCAAAAACAGAACACGGTAGTTATCGGGGATGCTCAGCAGGCGGCGCAGGGTTGCCTCGGCGTCGTCGATGATCTGCTGGTACATGCTAGATCGATGGCTCATCTCGAGCACGGACATGCCGCAACTGCGGTAGTCCATCATCTCGTCGGCGATCTCGGCGAGCACGCTTGTAGGCAGTGCGGCCGGGCCAGCTGAGAAGTTGTGCACACGTGCCATCTTCTAGTTCCCCTCGTAGTCGTTTGAACGTTCGGGATACTTTAGCACAGTGGAGCGTCAGGCGCGACCGCATCACGGTAAAACTCGAGTGCGCCGCTATGATTTACAGGATGGTTACATGGGGGAGGGGTGCTTTACTCCTCGGGCAAATCCAAATCTGCGAGCGAAGGCATGAGGTTCTCTAGGCGCTTGATTTCTTCGTCGCAAATTAGCTAACCCCTGGTCACTACGACGCCAGCGTGGCGATGACGGCTTCGTCGCCGGCGTATATGAGGGTGTTGCCGTCGGGGATGATCGTTTGGCCGTCGCGCTTGAGCATCACGACGATAAACGGGTGCTTGCCTTGCGGCACATCGCGCAGGCGCTGGCCGGCCAGGCGACCGTGGGGGGTCACGGTGACCTCGCGCAGCGTAACCTCGGCACGCTCTTCAAACGTCGGGGCGGCCATAACCAGAAGGTCGCCTTCCTCGATCACGGTATCGCCGTTGGGCAGCACGGGGTGCGCGCCGTCGCGCAGCACCAGAACCACAAGCATGTCCGTCGCACTGCCAATGTCGGCGAGCGAACGTCCGGCAAACGGATGTCCAGCTCCCATCTTGAGCTTGACGAACGACATGCCGTCCTCGTCGCGGTAATCGTTAAAGGTGCGGCGCACGTCGCCTTCCGCATCGATCATATCGAGCTTCTTCGCCACCGCCGGCAGCAGCGAGCCCTGCACCACAATGCTAGACACGGCAATCACAAACACCAGGTCAAATAGGTCGTGTCCGCCGGGAACACCTGCCACCACGGCAAAGAGACTAAAGACGACCGAAGCTGCTCCGCGCAGACCCGCCCAGCTTACGAGCGCGACCTGGCGGGGGTTCGTCTTAAAGGGCGCCAGGAGCATGCCGACGGCGATGGGACGGCTCGCAAAGAGCATAAACGCCATGAGCGCCAGGCCCGGCAGCAGCATTTGCGGCAGGCGGGCGGGCGTCACGAGCAGGCCGAGCAAGAAGAAGATCGTCATCTCGGCCATCTCGGTGAGGGTGTCAAAGAAGTGCGCCAGCTCGACCTTGCCGGTGATGTCGCTCGCGCCCAGCACAATGCCGGCCAGGTACACGGCCAAAAAGCCGTTGCCGCCCAGGTAGCTCGGCAGCGCGTAGGCGACGATTGCCACGGCGAACAAAAAGATGGTCTGCGCGCCCTCGGCTGTTGCGCGTGCGCGTTCAATCAGGTGGCCCGCCGCCCAGCCGATGGCAAGGCCCAGGCCCACGCCCAGGATAATCTGCTTGGCCAGCAGTGTGGGAATGTTGATGTCGCCGCCGGCTGCGAGTGTGGCGAGCACGGCGGTGAGCATGTAGGCGACGGGGTCGTTGGAGCCCGATTCGACCTCGAGCAGCGAGTCGGTGCCGCCCCTCAGCGAAAGGCTGTGCTCGCGCAGAACGCTAAAGACGCTGGCCGCGTCGGTGGACGCCACAACCGATCCCAGCAGCAGGCCGCCGATCCAGTCGAAGCCCAGTACAAAGTGCGCGAACACGCCGGTAATGCCGGCAGTGATGACGACGCCGAGCGTGCTCAGCAGCACCGCAGGCGCGGCGACGGGCTTGGCACGGTCGATGTTGGTGTTAAAACCGCCGTAGAACATGATGAACAGCAGCGCCGTGCTGCAGACGGTTTCGGTGAGCGCGTAGTCGCTAAAGTCGATGTGAGCCGGGCCGTTGACGCCCAACAGCATGCCGAGCGCGATAAAGATGAGCAGGGTGGGGAAGGGGAGTTTTTTGCCGACGGGCTTGATGGTCAGGCACAGAATAATAACGAGGCCGATAAAGAGAAGGATCTGGTTCATGGATGGTGTCCGCTCCTGGGTGGTTGGCGTGGCACGGTCAGTTGTCTGCGGTTATTTGTACCCAAAGATGGTGGGTTTATGGGGTTGGATTGCGGGCGTGCGCGATATCGTCATAGACGGCTGCCGTCTTTGCCTCTGCTTGGAAACCCTTTCCAGCTTTATTGCAACGGAGTACAATGGGTAACGTTTAAGTTCAACTTGAAGTTTTAGTTGCGGCGCCGGGCTTCGGCCGCAATGCAAGGAGAGGCGTACCATGGCGATCTATGTGACATCTGATGCTCACGGGCACGTGCGTGCGCTTGACGAGGCCCTGTCTAAGATCTCGTTGACGTCCGACGACACGCTGTACGTGCTGGGCGACATGATCGATCGCGGGCCCGATCCGGTCGGCGTTATTAAGCTCGTGCGCTCGCTGCCCAACGCCCACGTGCTCAAGGGCAATCACGAGCAGATCATGCTCGATGCCATCATTGGCCAGGATCCGCTCGATGCCGAGACCTGGGATATCAACGGTGGCTGGACGACGCGCGAGCAGCTCAACGACATGGAATTTGAGGCATACGAGGAGCTCGTGCGATGGATGGCCGCGCTGCCGCTCTACGCGGTGGCCGAGACCGAGGAGCGCCCGTACCTGCTGGTGCATGCCGGCATCCAGACCGAGGCGGCGCGCGCGTTTTTGCTTGAGCATGGTGTCGATTGCGGTGACGGCAGGGGAGCGGTCGATGCCGATAGCGAGCTGCTGCGGCAAATGCTCGCCGTGCAGTCGTTCGATGACCTGCTGTGGATTCGTCACGGCTATTGGGATGCGCCGACGGGACTGCTTTCTGCCGAGGGCGAGGGGCCGGTCGTGGTGAGCGGCCACACGCCAACGGTGTCGCTCGGGCGTTATTGCGAGGTAGGTGGCCTTGCGGGACTCGATGAGGAGTCGGGCCGCGGGCAGATTGTGCGTCTGGGTGGCGAGGATACCGCCGGTGTGCCCGATCGCATCGATATCGACTGCGCCGCCGCCACCGGCTCCGAGTTCGGTCGCGTGGGCATCCTGCGCCTTGATGACGGCGCCGAGTTCTATGCGAACATCAACCCAGGCGAATAATCGGTGCAAAGGGTAGCTAATTTGGGACGGAGCTTTTTTGACTACTTTCGGAGAATAGCGCCTTTTTGCTCGGTAAGCGCGAGAAATGAGGAGCGTCTGCGTCCTCGGCAGTGCGAAAATGCTCAAAAAACCGTCGCAACGGAGTCAAACGACGTTGCGACGGTTCTTTTTTGGCTGCCCGCTGGCTAAGTGAGTAGACTTTTTTGGAAATGCCGAGCAGCCGGCAAATTTGCCTCAACAAAACCGCAGGTCACTGACTTGTGTTTTGCCGGTGTGGTCAGGGATTCGGCAAAAGTCTACTCACTTAGTTTTGCGTGTCGCAAATCGTCCGCAACGAGACCCCCCATTGCGCCAATTAGGCGCCGTACGGGTTGCGGTCGCGTTCGATGCGTTGGCGGATGTGGGCGTATTCGATAATCAGCAGCACCAGGAGTAGGGCCATGATGGCTAGGTAGCTCACCACGGCGCCCATCAGACCCAGCAGCTTAATCAGGATCACCGGCACCACCACGCTTACGGCGAAGCAGATCAGGTAGATCTTGGTGACATCGCCGGCGTGGCGCAACACCGTGATAATGGCATAGATAAAGTCGATTGCCGCGGTGACGCCGCCGGCGACAACCATTAGCAGTGCAAGCGTGCGGTAGCGCTCAAAGTTGAGGCCGTACATAAAGCTCATGAGGGGAATGCCGGGGCCTGCCATAAATGCGGCGCACGCTCCAGTAATGACTACGATCAGTGCCATAACGGCAACAATAATCAGATCAAAGCGGCGACGCTTGCGCGGATTCGCCCAAATGCTCGACAGACGTAGGAGCTGCGGTTTATAGATAAATCCAATGCTCAACAAAATGGCCTGCGCCGGAAAAAACAGTGCATTAAAGTACAGCTGATATTTGTATGCCAGCGTGCCCTCCATCACGAACTTGGGCATGCTCTCGATAAGGTTGAACAGGAACAGCGCACCAAAGAGCGGGGCGCACTGGACAAACAGGTGGCCAGCCTCGCGCAGACTCATGCGGCGTGATTTTTCGGTTTCGAGCAGGGCGAGCGGGGCGGTGACCAGCACGAGCGAGGCAATCGCGGCGATGCCCATGGCCATGGCGGCGATGGGCATGCTGCGCGTGAGGAACAGTGCCACGCTAAAGACCGCGATGACGCCGACGGATCGTAGCGTTTAGCTCATGCCGGCCAGGTAGAGTTTGTCGGCCTGCTGCAGGCGGCCCTCGTACACGTCGGCAATGCCGTCGATCACCTTATACAGGTAGACGCCCAGGCCGATTGTGGCCATCTGCGCATCGTAGCCGCGGGCGCTGCTGTACACCAGGCCGCATGCCAGCGCGAGCGCTCCGCAGAGCCAGCGGTTGAGCTGGTAGGAGGCGAAGGAGGTCTTTTCGTCGATGTCCGAGACCTGAAAGTTGCGCACGCCGTAGTTGCACGCGATCATGATGAGCGTGCCGGTGACAAAGGCGATGGAGAATTTGCCAGCCTCCTCGGCGCCCACGAGCTGTGTGGACACGATGGTGAGCAACGGAAACACCATGCCCCACACGGCGGTGCCCAGGGTATTCCAAAGGTAGTCGCGACGGGTGGCGTGATCTTCGTACTCGGCTTCTTGCGTGGAGAAGCCGCCGCCGTAGACGGCTCCGAGCAGGCGGTTCCACCAGGCATTGACCATGCGGTGGATGGGGCCGGGTTGGCGATCGCGCTCGCGACGACGGCGTGTGGCCTGGCTGCTGTCGGGACCGCCGGCGTTACGTTGGCTTAGTTCTTGGATTCGCGCGAGCTCCTCGGCGGTGTGCGATGCGGGGAACAGGCCGTTCTCGATGCGTCCGCCCTGGGCCTTTGCGGTGCCGCTGCTCGCTATGGCGGGGTCGGCGACGCCATTGCGGCGGGCGATGGCGCGGCGGATGCTATCGAGGGGCGTGATGCTCAAAGCGGAGTCCTTTCTATTGCTACGCTCTAGTATAGACGCGACGGTGTTCGTTCGTGTTTTTGAACAGGTTGTTCGATAATTTCGGCGGCGCCATTCAGTAGACGGCATTTGGGGACGTTCCTTATGTGCCGGCACTTTGGGAACGTCCCTAAGTGCCGGCATCCGGGGTCGCTCCTTGGTTGTTGCCTGTTCAAGAGTGTCTCTAACGACTAGGCCGCTTGCCTGCGATTTTTGACCGTTGGGCGGGCGCTTCGCCGTTGCCGCAAAAACGTTTTTGCATATCGGGTACAACGGGCTTTACGTGAGTAAAGTGCGCGCCGCGTCCACGTGTCGCGCTTTTAAAGGAGGCCCCATGCCTGGTGTTACCCCTGCAGAAGTTCTGTCCAACTTTGGTATTGCGCTGGTCGAAGATCCCGCCGAGAATCAGCCCCGTCTGCTGGTCGATCTACCCGCCGCGGAGCTCGTCGAGCACGCTATCCGCCGCGAAGAAGGCCGCATGGCATCCAACGGCGCGCTGGTGATCGAGACGGGGGAGCGCACTGGTCGTTCCCCCAATGACCGCTTTATCGTCGACACCCCCGATGTCCACGACAAGATTGCCTGGGGCGCCGTCAACCGCCCGCTGTCCGTCGAGAGCTATGAGGCCATCAAGGCCGGCATCGTCGACTATCTCAACGAGCGCGACGTGTTCGTTACCCGTGGCATGGCAGGCGCCGACCGCAACCACACGCGTCGACTGCTCGTTGCCTGCGAGCGTGCCAGCCAGGCACTCTTTATCAAGCAGATGCTCGCCCGCCCGCTCGCCCGCGAAATCGCGCGCACCGGCGAGCCCGACTTCTGCGTGCTCGCGGCGCCCGGTTTCCAGTGCGATCCTGCCATCAAGGGCCTCAACTCCAGCGCCGCCGTGGTCATCAATTTCCAGGAACGCGTGATTCTGGTCGCCGGCACCGGCTACTCCGGCGAGATTAAAAAGTCGATCTTTAGCGTCATGAATTACCTGCTGCCCGTCGAGGACGACGTGCTACCCATGCACTGCTCGGCCAGCATGGATCCCGTCACGCACGAGACCGCCGTGTTCTTTGGCCTTTCGGGCACGGGCAAGACCACGCTTTCGGCCAACCCCACGCGGCTGCTGATCGGCGACGACGAGCACGGTTGGTCCGACATGGGCATCTTCAACATCGAAGGTGGCTGCTACGCCAAATGCGAGGGCCTGGACGCGTTCCACGAGCCCGAGATCTTCAACGCTGTCCGCTTTGGCGCGATCTGCGAAAACGTGGTGCTCGACGAGAACCGCAAGCCCAACTACGACGACATCTCGATCACGCACAACACGCGCGTGGCATACCCTGTGGAGCACATTCCCAACGCGTGGACCAAGGGCATGGGCACCACTCCAAGCGTCGTGCTCTTCCTGACCTGCGATGCCTTTGGCGTGCTGCCGCCCATCTCGCGCCTGACGGCCGACGCCGCCATGTATCACTTTGTGACGGGCTTTACGGCCAAGATCCCCGGCACCGAGGTCGGCGTCACCGAGCCCACGCCCACGTTCTCTTCGCTGTTTGGCGAGCCGTTTATGCCGCTCGACCCCATGGTCTATGCCAAGATGCTCGGTGAGCGCATCGCCGACGGCCGCACGCGTGTGTACCTGGTCAACACCGGCTGGATCGGCGGCGGCTACGGCGTGGGTCATCGCATCGAGCTTGCCTACACGCGCGCCCTGGTGGCCCGCGCCCTCGACGGTACCATCGAGGACAGCGAGTTCGTGCACGACGACATCTTTAACGTCGACATTCCCACCACGTGCCACGGCGTACCCGACGGCATCCTGGTGCCGCGCCAGTATTGGCAGAGCACCGCTCGCTACGACGAGGCCGCGCACAACTTGGCCGTGATGTTCGAGGAGAACTTCGAGAAGAAGTACTCGCACCTGCCCGAATCCGTCAAGGCCGCCGGTCCGCACGCTCAGGTGCACGCCGACGCCCGTCATCGCGGCCACGGCCTGCTGGGACTTCGCCACTAGCGTCGCCTCAGACCCAAAACCATCATAAAGGGGACAGGCACCTTTGTGGTGGTTTTACTCGCGCGGATGACTCGGGTTATAATACGCCTAACATATCGCTCCCTTCTCCGGATGGGGGCAGCGTAAGCGCTCTTGTGGCGGCACCGTAGGACTTTGAAGGTGGCCGTCGTAAGGGCGCTTTTTGTTTAGGCACCCGGGCTCGGGCGCATGCTATGAAGGGAGAGCACATGAAGAGTTTCGTTGCCGAGGATTCGTTTTGGGAGCTATTTCCGCAGGCGGCTGTCGGTGTTGTGGTCGTAAAGGGCATGAAGCCCGCGGCTCAGATTCCTCAAGAGGACGTGGACGCGATTGCGGCGTTGCTCGACCGCGCCAATATCGACGCGGAGCGTCATCTGACCAGCGATACTATCAGCGAGAATGCGCCGGTTAAGGCATGGCGCGAGGCATATCGCCTATTCAAGACCAAGAAGGGCGCGCGTTGCTCAATTGAGAACCTGCTCAAACGCGTGCTCAAAGGCAAGCCGGTGGGCCACATTACGCCCGCGGTGGACATTTACAACACGGTGTCGCTGACCTACGCGTTACCCGTAGGCGGCGAGGATTTGCATGCGATCGAGGGAGACCTTCGCTTGAAGGTGACCGACGGCGGCGACGCGTTCCTGCCGCTTGGCGAGGAAGCGGATGACCCGACGCTGTCCGGCGAGCTGGCCTACGTCGATGATGCGGGCGCCGTGTGCCGCTGCTGGAACTGGCGCGACGGCGTTCGAACGGCCCTGTCCGACGATTCGGCGGACGCGTTCCTGGCGATTGAGTGCGTAGAGCCCGAGCGAATGGGGGACTGCCAGGCCGCCATCGATCGTCTTGCCGATTTGCTCGAGCGCTATCTGGGAGCGACGGTTGTCGTTAAGACGCTTGTGACTCGCGACAATCCCTGCGTGGAGCTGTAGCGGCGCCTGCGGATCATGTTCGCCGGTCAAAACCGCCACAAAGGTGCCTATCCCCTTTGTGGTGGTTTTTATGTTGATGGGTTAACAAATGGGGTATTTGGGTACGGGTGTCGGCTTATGCGACTAAGATGTTTACCCGTAAGCATTATGCAAGCGAAAGGCGGTCGTCTCCCATGCAGCAGAACGACGAGACACGTTTCGAGGACTTTGTTGGACTGATCAGCGGGCTCTACAAGGAGATTCAGCGTATCAAGACGTCCGAAGGCGCAAGGCTGGGCCTCAAGGGCTCCGACGTTATGTGCCTGTACTATCTTGAGCGCAGCAAGGACGGCCTGACTGGCGCCGACCTCGCCCGCATGGCCGGCGTTACCCGTGCCGCCGTTTCGCGCACACTGGCACATCTGGAGGAGGGCGGCTACGTCGAGGTTGACGACTCGGGTGATGCGGCCGTCAAGTATCGTGCTCCGGTGCGCCTGACTGCCCTGGGCGGCGAGAGCATGAGCGAGGCCGATCGCATCATTCGCGAGGTGCTCGATACCACCGGCAAGGCCATGGGCGTGGAGCAGCGCGAGCAGATGTATGCATCGCTGCGCACGATCCTCAACACCCTGCGCGAGATCTAGAGCCGCGCTGGCGCTAGCTTTCAGCCAAGAACTGCATCGTCCCGTTTGAGCGCGTACGCCGTGCCGGGACATTGCTGTCAAAATTCCCTGCGCGGGACCTGCGCAAGAAAGGATTCGCTATGTCCGTCCGCATTATTACCGATTCCGCAAGCGATATGTCGCCGGCCGAGCACCCGGCACTGGACGTTTTGCCGCTGTCCGTCACCTTTGGCACCGATGTGTATATGGATGGCGTCGACATCGATCACCAGCGCTTTTACGAGATGCTTGTGGAGCGCGACGAGCTGCCCAAGACCGGCCAGGTCAACCCGTACGCGTTTTCGCAGGCGATTGCCGAAGCACGTGAGGCCGGCGACGAGGCTGTGATTATTACCGTGGGCGCTAAGCTATCAGGCACCAATCAGAGTGCCCGTACCGCACTTGCCGAGGCGCCAGGTGGCGACGTGTTCGTGGTAGACAGCAACAACGTCACCCTGGGCGAGCGCGTCCTGGTCGAGTATGCGCTGCGCTTGGTGGACGAGGGCCGCAGTGCATCTCAGATCGCGGCGGCTGTCGAGGCCGTGCGCGACCGTGTGGTGGTTATCGGCCTGCTCGAGACGCTGGAGTACCTGGTGCGCGGCGGTCGTCTGTCTGCTGCGGCCGGCGCCGTGGGCACGCTGCTCAACGTGAAGCCCGTGGTGGCTGTCGAGGACGGTCTGATCGTGCAGCTGGGCAAGGCGCGCGGTTCCAAGAACGGCCGCAACCTGCTGAACCAAAAGGTCGAAAAGGCGGGCGGCATCGACTTTTCCATGCCGCTGGCGCTCGGCTATACGGGTCTTTCGGATGCGGTGCTCAAGAAGTATATCGAGGACAGCGCGGCACTGTGGGCTGGTCACACCGAGGGCGAACTGCCCGTTCACACCATCGGCGCCACCATCGGAACCCACGTTGGCCCCGGCGCCGTGGCAGTAGCCTTCTTCCAGCCCGCCAACTAACCGACCTGCCATAAACCATCACAAAGGTGCCTGTCCCCTTTGTGATGGTTTATGCTTTTCCGGGTGGAAGGGAGCGAGCAATGGCGTCTGAGGGCTTTTTTGATCGGGTGTACGGGGTGGTCGAGCAGATCCCCGAGGGGATGGTCGCCACGTATGGTCAGGTGGCACTGCTTGCCGGTCGTCCACGAAGTGCGCGGTACGTGGGGTATGCCCTTCATAGTAATCCGCGCCCTGGCCAAATTCCCTGTCATCGCGTGGTGTTTGCCGACGGCCGTATCTGTGAGGGCTTTGCCTTTGGCGGCCCCGATGCTCAGCGCGAGCTCTTAATGGGGGAGGGCGTGACGTTTGCCGATCCCATGCATGTTGATCTGGCCGCCTGTCGTTGGCCTGCTGGACTCTAACAGCTCTGCCGTGGTCAAAGCCACCACAAAGGTGCCTGTCCCCTTTGTGGTGGCTTTCCGTTGCAGGTTTACCTGGGCTAACTTATGGAGAAGGTGTGTTGGGGTAGTTTGACGCTAGAAAGTAAGCCACGGTGAACTATATTGGTTTCAGCAACGGAGCAGGCAATAGGCGATGAAAAAGCCTGCCCTGTTGAGTTTGATTCGCATCCCTCCCC
Organism: Collinsella sp. AF19-1LB; assembly: GCF_003459655.1. NCBI lineage: Bacteria > Bacillati > Actinomycetota > Coriobacteriia > Coriobacteriales > Coriobacteriaceae > Collinsella > Collinsella sp. AF19-1LB. Next base: position 74,968 of record NZ_QRWO01000004.1, on the reverse strand, counting down.
TCTGTGCGATTCAACGGTGTACTTCGGGAACAGGCCCGCTGGCAGCTAACTGCCGGCGGGCCTGTTCCTGTTTGTCGGGAGAGTGTGATGGATGGAGCTGAAGCGGTCCGGCTCCAAAAAAGGCGGACGCCGTAGCGCCCGCCCTAAAGCAATCGAAAGCTCAAGCCAGCAAATCGGTCTAGTACACCATGCCCATGGCGTCCTGAACCTCGGCCAGGGTCTGCTCGGCGATCTCATTGGCGCGACGGTTGCCCTCATGCAGGACGTCCTTCACATAGTCCAGATCGTTCTCGTAGCGCTGGCGACGCTCGCGGATAGGTGCGAAGTACTTGTTGACGGCCTCGGTCACGTACTTCTTGAGCTGGCCGGAGCCGCCCATGCCAATCTCCTCGGCAATCTCGACTTCGGAACGGCCGGTGCAGATGGCGGCTGTTGAAAGCAGGCCAGACACGCCGGGGCGGTTCTCGGGATCGAACGTGATCATGCGCTCGGAGTCGGTCTGGCTCTTCTTGATGCGTTTGGCCGTTTCCTCGGCGGTCATCGAGATGTTGATGGCGTTGCCGTAGCTCTTGCTCATCTTGCGACCGTCCAGGCCCGGCAGCAGCGGGGTCTCGGACAGCAGCGCGTCGACCTCGGGGAACACCTTGCCGTAGCGGTTGTTAAAGCGGCGGGCGATGGTGCGGGTGAGCTCGATGTGCGGCAGCTGGTCGCGGCCGACGGGCACGACGTTGCCCTTGCAGAACAGGATGTCGCAGGCCTGATGCACCGGGTAGGTGAGCAGAAGGCCGGTGAGCTCGTGGCCCGAGGCCTCCATCTCGGCCTTGACGGTGGGGTTGCGCGCCAGCTCGGCCTCGGAGACCAGCGACAGGAACGGCAGCATGAGCTGGTTGGCGGCGGGCACGGCGGAGTGCGCGTAGATCATGGTCTTGTCGGGATCGATGCCGCAGGCAAGGTAGTCCATGACCATGTTGTACACGTTGTCCTGGATGTGCTCGGTCGTGTCGCGGTCAGTGATGACCTGGTAGTCGGCGATGAGCACGTTGGTCTTGGCGCCCATGTTCTGCAGCTCAACACGGCCCTTGAGGGTACCGAAGTAGTGGCCCAGGTGCAGACGGCCGGTGGGGCGGTCGCCGGTGAGCATGGTGAACTTCTCGGGCGTTTTGGTCAGGCCCTCGCGAATGGCGTTGCTCTTTTGCAGCGCGACTTCGTAGCTGTTCTCGTTTGGCATGATTGCTCCTAACGTATGTTCATGGGTCAAGATGATAACGCGTTTATTGGAGGGGCGGTGCGTAAGTAGGCGAGGGCGGGAGAGGGACGCGCGTGGTGCGGCTTGTGCGATGGGCGCGGCGCGGCCGCGCTTGGCCAACGGTGCCTTGGCACATCCTCGGCAGCTTGCCCTAGAGCTTGTGGTGGCGCTCTTCTTTGCGCTCCTCGGCTGCCTGCTCCTCCTGCTTAAAGGCGGGGTCGTCGGGGGTGACGAGCTCGTCCTCGTGCGTGCGCTTGTTGTAATGGTGGCGTAGCACGGGTTCAAACAGGTGCAGGTGCTTGGCGAAGGCCGCCGAGCCAATGGCGAGCACGGTAAAGATGAGCACACGCATGGGCACTTCGACCTGGTTAATCGCGGCGGCGCCGGCCGAAAGCATGATGCACCAGGCATAGATGAGCAGCACGGCCTGTTTTTGGTTGTAGCCTTCTTGGATTAGGCGGTGGTGGATGTGGCCCTTGTCGGCCTGCCCAATGCTAATGTGGGCGCGCCTGCGGCGCACGATGGCGCTAAACGTGTCGATGATGGGCACGCCGGCAACGATGAGCGGGATGATAAGCGAGGTGAGCGCGGCGGTGCGGCTCACGTTGAGCAGCGAGATGGAGCCCAGTGCAAAGCCCAGAAGCAGCGACCCCGAGTCGCCCAAGAAGATGCTTGCGGGGTTGAAGTTGTAGCGCAAAAAGGCCAGGCAGGCGCCAAAGAGCGCAATGGAGAGCGCGGCGGCGTCGATGCGGCCCGAGAGAACGGCCATCGAAAACATGGTGAACGAGGCGATGCCGCAGATGCCCGTGGCCAAGCCGTCGAGGCCGTCGATGAGGTTAATGATGTTGGTGAATGCCACCAGATAGATTACGGTGATGGGGTAGGCGAGCCACCCGAGCATGATTTCGCCGGGGGCAAACGGGTTGACGATGACGCCGATCCGCAGGCCGCCGATACAGGCGATGAGCGCGGCGAGGACCTGCCCGGCCAGCTTTTGCTTGGGCTTGAGTTGGAAGACGTCATCGATAGCGCCGGTCGCAAAGATGACGGTAAAGGAGAGCGCCAGCATGGGATAGCTAATGTGAAGGCGCGGGTGCGGCACCAGGACGGGTGGCCAGCCTAGGTGCCAGGTGCCTAGGATTTGCACAATGCAGGCAACGACCAGGCCCAAAAACACCGCCGTTCCGCCCAAACGCGGGATGGGCTTTGTGTTGATGCGGCGCTTAGAAGGATAGTCGACGGCATCGAGCTTAATTGCCAAGCGCTTGACCAGGGGCACCGCGAGGAAGGTCGTGATAAAGGCCGCCGCTGCCACGCATAGGTACGGTATGTAGCTCGGGGATGAAGCCATGAATCTAAAAACCGCCAAGCGTCGAAGGAAAAGGTCAGAAGAACGCCATGCGCAAAGGGCATAGCCGAACCATAATACTCGACCAAGGGGGGTGCATGTAATTGCACGCAGCGATAATCACGCGCTTACCAGATATTGGGATGTTGTCGATGGCTTGTCGGGATGCCGACGGGGATCCATATGGACCGTGATGGTGATTTTCGGCAAAAGAAAACCACCCCCCACGTTACGAAAATGAACCCACCTAAAACAGGTGGGTGCCCTCATCGACTGTTCCAGCGTCCTTAACAACGAAGGATACCTGTACTAGGTACGACTGTGTGGGCTCCCTAAATAAACGCGACGGTTCACCCAGTTGCTCCGCGGGGGGGCGGAATACCTACATCATAAAGCGGCACTTTATCGATTCCAGTCTTGACATTACAAAAATCGTGTCGGACGATTACGGCGCCTTGGGGCTCGAGCCGTCTACGCGGCCTGGCCCTTTACGTTTGAGCTGCTGAATCGTTGTTTTGGAGCATGTTTTTATGCCGACGTCGTTGACCGAACTTTTTTCGCCCGCCTGCCATTTGTGTCCCCGCCGTTGCGGTGCGGCGCGCGATGAGGGCGTGCGCGGCGTATGCGGTGCTAACGACACGCTCAGGGTGGCCCGCGCGGCGCTTCATATGTGGGAGGAGCCGCCTATCTCGGGCGAGGCCGGTTCGGGCACGATCTTCTTTAGCGGCTGCTCGCTTAAATGTATCTACTGCCAGAACCACGAGATCTCGACCGGCAATTTTGGCCTTGAGATTTCGCCTGAGCGTCTGGTCGAGATTATGCTGGAACTGCAGGACCAGGGAGCCAACAACATCAACCTGGTGACTGCGACGCATTATGCTCACCTGCTGCCGGCCGCGATTGCCGCAGCGAGGGAGCGCGGGCTGGACATCCCGATCGTTTACAACACGAGCGGCTATGAGCGGGCGAGTGCCGTAGCTGCCCTGGGTGACCTGGTCGATGTGTGGCTCACCGACTTTAAATATGCCGATGCCGGGCTTGCGCAGTCGCTTTCTCATATTAAGGATTACCCGCGCGTGGCCGTGTCGGGCCTGGCACAGATGGCGTGCGAGATCGAGCGCCGCGGGGGAGAGCTGGTGGACGAGGACGGGCTCATGAAGCGCGGTATCATCGTGCGCCACCTGGTGCTGCCGGGGCATGCGGACGATTCGTGCCGCGTGCTGGACCTGGTGTGGCAGACGGTGGGCGACGTGCCGATTTCGGTTATGAACCAGTACACGCCCAATGCACTCATGCGCGAGCAGGGCGGCGAGTTGGCCCGTGCCGTAACGCGCGAGGAGTACGAGCAGGTGCTCGACCATGCCGACGACCTGGGCTTTACGACGATGTTTTGGCAAGAGGGCGGCGCGGTAGACGAGAGCTTTACCCCGGCGTTTGACACCACCGGTGTTCTTACCAGCGCAAAGTAGCTCTGCTGAGTAGTCTTTTTGGGACGGGGCTTTTTTAGCCCCAGCAGAGAGCGCACACGTTTTGGCCGATTAACGGCAGGGGCAGCTAAAAAGCCCCGTCCCAAAAAGACTACTCTCGGCAGGGGTCGAGCCGGCATCTGAAAGTAGCTAAAATAGCCCCGCCCCAAAAAGACTGGTTATTGGGCGTTGACAGTTGGCGAGCCGTAGGTAAAATATCGACTTGTCCTGGGGACGTAGCTCAGTTGGGAGAGCGCTGCCGTCGCATGGCAGAGGCCGAGGGTTCGACTCCCTTCGTCTCCACCCTTGGATTTGATAAGCCGCTGACATTGTGTCGGCGGCTTTTTTTAAAAGAAAGGGCTGTACCATGGCCGAGCTTGAGTCCCAACCATTGTCCGACGAGGAGCGCGCTGAGTTGGAAGAGCTCCGCGCTGAGAAGGCACGCCGCGAGGCTCGGGAAGAGGCCCGTCGCGAGCGTGAGGAGCTGGCTGCCCTGCGTGCCGAGCGTGCGAAGGCCGAGGAGGTCGCCGCGAACGCCGCACCCGCACCGGCGCCCGCGCCCAAGCCCGCTGCCGCGAAGCCTGCACCTGCCGCGCCCAAACCTCAGCCTAAAAAGGCCGCTCGTTCCAAGTCCGTCGAGCCCAAGCCGAGCCGTGACGAGATGACCTTTGCCCAGCGCATGGTTACCTCCAAGGAGCCTACGGGCGAGAACGAGATCCCTGGCATGGCGCCGGCTCAAAAAATCATCATTGTCCTTGCCCTCATCGCGTTTGTCATCTTTATGGGCTACACGATCCTGACCAGCATGGGCCTGCTCTAACCGATTTACATCGGGCGTCATGTCCGAACACTCTGCCCTTGTCCAACCCTCAACCTCTGCACAACGCATCCGAAAGGTCGCCCCATGGCTTTGACCGATATCTCTCATCCCACCGACATCGCAATGCTTACCGATCTGTACGAGCTCACTATGGCCCAGGGCCTGTGGGAGAGCGGCAAGGCCAATGAGCAGGGTTGTTTTACCGCGTTTTACCGCGACCATCCCTTTGGTAGCGCCTATGCCGTCATGTGCGGTACCGCCGAGCTGCCCGAGCTGGTCGAGAACCTGCGCTTTACGCCCGAGGACATCGACTACCTCGCCTCGCTCCAGGCCCCGGCCGGCGGCGCGATGTTCAAGCCTGAATTCCTCGACTACCTGCGCGATTTTCGTGCGCATGTAAACATCGACGCCGTCCCCGAGGGCGAGCTCGTCTTTCCGCGTGAGCCCATGGTGCGCGTTACCGGCCCCGCGCTGGAGTGCCAGCTGCTCGAGACGGCGCTGCTCAACATCGTCGGCTTCCAGACGCTTGTCGCCACCAAGACGGCGCGCGTGGTGCTGGCGGCGGACGGCCGTCCCGTGGCCGAGTTTGGCCTGCGCCGCGCCCAGGGTCCCGATGGCGGCCTGGCCGTCGCGCGCGCGAGCTACGTTGCCGGCTGTTCCTCTACGTCCAATGTGCTCGCCGGCCGCCGCTACGGTATTCCCGTCTTTGGCACGCATGCGCACAGCTGGGTGATGAGCTTCGATTCCGAGCTCGAGGCCTTCCGTGCCTTTGCCAAGTCGAGCCCCAAGAACTGTACGCTGCTCATCGACACCTACGATGTGCGCGAGGGCTGCGAGCATGCCATTACGGTTGCCAAGGAGATGGAGGCGGTGGGCGAGCGCCTGTCGGCTATTCGCATCGACTCGGGCGACCTCGCCAAGCTCTCCAAATATGTGCGTGGCCGTTTTGATGCCGAGGGCCTGCCCTATGTAGGGATCTCGGTTTCCAACGATCTGGACGAGTACACGATTCAGTCGCTGCTCGATCAGGGTGCGCCCATCGATAGCTTTGGTGTGGGTACCAAGCTCGCGACCTGCTACGACCAGCCGGCGCTTGGCGGTGTGTATAAGCTTTCCGCCCGCCGTGCGAGCGAGACGGATCCGTGGACGCCGGTGGTTAAGCTCTCCGAGCAGCCCTACAAGCGCACGATCCCGGGTGTGCAGCGCGTGCGCCGTTATTACGACGGCTTTGGCGGCCCGATCTGCGACATGATCTATGACGAGGATCATCTGTCTGGGGAGGGCGCCGCGCGCGGTAATACCCTCGTGGCCGTGAACGATGCTGCGCTGGTGACCGATGTGTCCGAGCTCGAGTATCGCGAGCTGCTGGCGCCGATCGTGCGCGATGGCAGCGCCGTTGCCCCGCGCGAGAGCATTGAGGACGCACGCGAGCGTTGCACCTGGGCACTGGACCATCTGGATCCGGTCTACAAGCGCTTCCTGTACCCGCAGACTTATGTGGTGGGCATGGAGCAGGGCTTGGCACAGGTGCGCGACGAGCTTGTGCGCAAGAACATGGCCGCGGCTTCTGCCTTTCCCTGGGCTCACTAATTCCTTGGGCGGTAGGGGCGAGTCACGCTTCCTTGGCCGCCAGCTCGGCCGTTCGCTGAACAGTTGATTGGTTTGACGTATGACGACTTCTTATAAAACGATGGTGGTAAAGATCGGTTCGTCCACGGTGGTGGGCGCCGACGGCAAGGTCAACCGCGCCTTTATCGGCGGGCTTGCCGACCAGGCCGCAGCGCTGCGCGAGCTTGGCTGGCGCCTGATCGTGGTGAGCTCGGGCGCCATTGCCTGCGGCTATCCCGTGCTGGGCTTCGACCGTAAGCCGGTCGGCGACCTGCCGAGCCTGCAGGCCTGCGCCTCGGCCGGTCAGTGCATCATCTCGTCGGCCTACGACGAGGAGTTCCATGCGCGCGACCTGCTCACCTCGCTCGTGTTGCTCACGCGTCACGACACGGCGCGCCGCACGTCCTACCTGCACGCGCGCGACGCCCTGCTTCGCCTGGTGGAGCTCGGCGTGGTGCCGGTCGTCAACGAGAACGATACCGTCACCGTCGATGAGATCAAGTTTGGCGACAACGACACGCTGGCGGCGCTTGTGAGCTGCCTGGTTTCTGCCGATCTGTGCGTGACGCTCTCGGACATCGATGGCCTCTACACCGCCAATCCGCATGAGGATCCGACGGCCGAGTTTATCCCGGTCGTGCATAAGATCGATGCCAAGATTATCGCCTCGGCGGGCGATTCTTCCACATCGGTGGGTACGGGCGGCATGATCACCAAGATTCGCGCGAGCCGCATTCTCATGACGGCGGGCATTCAAAGCGTGATTTGCTCGGGCGAGGAGCCCGATGCGCTCGTGCGTCTGGCCCGCGGCGAGAGCGTGGGTACGCTGTTCGATCCGCCGGCGGAGCGCCTGGACATTGCGCCGCGCAAGTTGTGGATTGCACTGGGCGACAAGGCGCACGGCTCGGTGACGGTCGATGACGGCGCCGCGAAGGCGCTGGTCAGCCGCGGATCGTCGCTGCTCGCGGTGGGTATTCGCGAGGTCGATGGCCAGTTTGCCGAGGGCGATGTGCTCGACGTGTGCGACCCGAGCGGCATGGTTGTCGCCCGTGGTATCGCCGAGGCCGATTCGGACGTGCTGGAGCTTGCCGCCGGCCGCCGCCAGGACCAGATTGCCAGCAACCGCCTGCTCGCAGACCTGGCCGAGAAGCCCGCGATCCATAGGGACAACTTGATAGTGTTTGCATAAAGAGAGGCAGCGCTGCGGCTCGTTTTGCCAGCAGTGCTGCCTCTCCTTTTCCGGCACTTGGGGACGTTCCTTATGTGCCGGCACTTTGGGACACTCCTTTGCTAGAAGATCTGGCGCAGGTCTCCGCGGTTGAGGGCTTCGTCGAAGAGGTGCTTGAACACCACGCTGCCGTGCAAGCCGTCGTGCTCGAACTCGTTGGTCACCCAGGCATGCGAGTTGCCCACGCGGCTGAGCGTATCGAGCTGCATGCCCGAGTCCACGTACATGTCATCGAAGTACACCGCGGCCTGCAGGGGCACCTCGTTGCACGCCAGGCGCTGCGGGTCATAGATCTTGTCCCAGCTGGTGTCTTCCATAAGCAGATCCATCGCCGGCTTGAAGGGCTTAAGTTCGGGCATCTGCTCAAACATCCACGGGAACATGGCCTCGCCGGTAAACATGAGCGGTCGCGTGAGCGTGTCGAACTCGGCACGATGGGCCTTCTCTTCTGCCGCGGCCCAGCGAATGGGCATGGTGTCGCCGTCGGCGTAGATGAACTCCTGAAGCGTCCAGTACAGCGGATTCGTGCGCGTGTTGGTGCGCTCGAAGGCGCGCATCAAAAAGCTGTCAGATACCGAGGCGCCGCAGGCCAGCGTGCCGTCGCCGTCAACAAAAGCATGATCGATAATCCAATGCATGCGCTCAAAGCTCGGCTTCATGCCAAAGTCGCTGCCCATGAGCTGCAGGCGTTCGACCGTCATCGGCGAGCCGTCGGGTAGCACGGGCTTTTGCTCCTCGAGGGCATCTGCCAGGGCCGCCACGCGCTCGACGTCGGCGGGGTAGCGGTTGTAATACTGCTGCGTCTTGGCAGCCATGCGCGGGAAGGTGTGCGCGTAGACCTCGCTTGCGCTCGCCGGTACGTGGGGGATGCCGCCGCAGGTAAAGCTTGCCGCCACGCCCTCGGGGAAGAGCGACAGGTAGCTCAGCGTCAAAAAGCCGCCGTAGCTCTGCCCGAGCGTGACCCAGGGCCTGCCGCCAAAGCCCACCAGGCGCAGGTACTCAAAATCGCGCACGATGGAGCTGGCGAGGTGGCGCTTGAGGAAGTCCGCCTGCGAGCGGGCAGCATCGGAGCCGGCCGCCTCGGCGCGCTCGCCCAGTGCGGCAATCGTGCGCCCGTCTACACAGCTGCTGCGCCCGGTACCGCGCTGGTCGGGCAGCACGACGCGGAAATGCTTGACGGCCTCTTCGATCCAGCCATCGCTTGTGGGCGACAGCGGACGCGGGCTCTCGCCACCGGGGCCGCCCTGCAAAAAGAGAAGGAGCGGCAGGTCGTCGTTGATGCGGTCGGGTGCGCAAACCACGCGGTAGAAGAGCTTGATGCTCTCGGGCGCACCGGCGATGGGTGTCGGTATAGCGCCGCGGCGCATGGTGCTGCCGACGGCCAGGAGCATCGGCTCCAGGCCGCGCCAGTCGAGGGGGACGTCGATGCTGTGGTCCTCGACATACAGGCCGGGGACGTGGTACGAAGTGATGAGGGCCATGTGAGTCTTCCGTTCGTTGCGGTGTTTCGGGTTGACCAATTCTACCGCCGCGGGCGAGGCCATGCGCAAATCGGCTACCATGGTTGCAAACTTCTAGGAGAAAGGGCCGCCCATGTCGGTCGATATAGCCACGTATGTCCACGATCTTGCCGTTGCCGCCAAGGCAGCGTCGGCCTCGCTTGCCACGGCGAGCGATGAACAGCGCCAGGAGGCCGTGCGCGCCATGGCCGCGGCGCTGCGCGACGGCGTCGACTCCATCGTCGCCGCCAACGAGCTCGATATGTCCGCTGCGCGCGATGCGGGTACCTCGGCCGGACTGCTCGATCGTCTGCTGCTGACGCCCGAGCGCGTCGAGGGCATGGCCGCCGGCCTGGAAAAGCTCGCCGAGCTGCCCGATCCCGTGGGCCGCGTGCTCGACCACCGCGTGCTTGCAAGCGGCGTGGACCTGACCCGTGTGAGTGTGCCGCTGGGCCTGGTCGCCATGGTTTACGAGGCGCGTCCCAACGTGACGGCCGACGCCGCGGGCATCTGCATCCGTACCGGCAACGCCTGCATTCTGCGCGGCGGCTCGCTGGCCTATCACTCGTGTGCCATGATTTCTGAGCTGCTGGCCGATGCGCTCGAGGCCAAGGGCTTCCCGCGCGAGGCCGTGTCGATGATCGAGTCCACCGACCGCGAGGCCACTGGCGAGCTCATGAAGCTCCGCGGTGTTGTCGACGTACTCATTCCGCGCGGCGGTGCAGGCCTGATCCAGCGCTGCGTGCGCGAGTCGCTCGTTCCGGTGATCGAGACGGGCACGGGTAACTGCCACATCTACGTGCATGAATCCGCCGACTTCGATAAAGCGCTCAATATTATCGTCAACGCTAAGACGCAGCGCGTGGGCGTGTGCAATGCCGCCGAGTCGCTGCTGGTCGACCGTGCCGTGGCCGATGCGTTTTTGCCTGCGGTCGTGGCCGTGCTGCATGACCACGGCGTGCTCATTCACGGCGACGAGGCCACGTGCGCCGCATGCGCCGACACCGGGCTTGCCGAGGGCGATGACTACGTTGCCGCGACTGAGGAGGACTGGGGTCGCGAGTATCTGGCGCTCGAGATGAGCGTGAAGGTCGTGGCGAACGAGGACGAGGCCATCGCGCACATCAACCGCTACGGCACGATGCACTCCGAGGCCATCGTTGCAGAGGACACGGATGCTTGCGAGCGCTTCCTGGACGAGGTCGATGCCTCGGCCGTGTATGCCAACGCCAGCACGCGCTTTACCGACGGCGGCGAGTTTGGCCTGGGCGCCGAGATTGGCATCTCGACCCAAAAGCTCCACGCCCGCGGCCCCTTTGCCGCCGAGGCCCTCACCACCTACAAATACAAGCTCCGCGGCACCGGCCAGGTCCGCCCCTAAACCTGTTGCAAACGAAAAACCACCACAAAGGCGCCTGTCTCCTTTGTGGTGGTTTTAGGTGGCGTGGGCGGTTAGGCCTGGAAGGTATCGCGATCGGGCGCGAAGGATTGCATGGCCGCGATGGTACGGTCGAAGAGCTCGGGAAGCTCCCAGCCCAGCATCTCGGCGCCCTGCGAAATCACGTCGCGTGAGCAGCCGGCGGCAAAGCGCTTATCCTTGAACTTTTTCTTGAGCGACTTGGTCGTAAAGTCCATGACGCTTTTGCTCGGACGCATGATCACGGCAGCACCGATTAGACCGGTGAGTTCGTCGCAGGCAAACAGGATCTTCTCCATCTGCAGCTCGGGCTTGGGTAGCGAAGAGTTGAAGTCGGACGTATGCGTCTGAATTGCGCGGATGAGCTCGGGCGATGCGCCCTCGTCCTCGAGGATCTCGGCCGCATAGATGGTGTGGTTCATGGGGTCATCCTCATGCTCCTCCCAATCCAGGTCGTGCAGCAGGCCGACGATGCCCCAAAACTCCTCGTTCTCGGGGTCGAACTCGCGCGCAAAGTAGCGCATGGTGCCCTCGACCGTCTCGCCATGGGTGATGTGGAACGGGTCCTTGTTGTGCTCGTTGAGCAGTTCGAACGCGCGGTCGCGGGTGATTCCGGCGGTAAGCGGCTCTGCCATAAGAGACTCCTTGTGCTCGTGGGTATCGCTAAGAATGAATACTACTGGAACAAGAAAACCACCACAAAGGTGCCTGTCCCCTTTGTGGTGGTTTTTGGCGCGGATGGGTTAGTTGAGGGCGGCTTGGGCTAGGCGAGCTTCGGCGTCCTCCTCGGTGACGCCCAAGGCCACGGCGAACTCCTCGATGGAACGACGCTTGGCCTCCTTGAGTACGCGCATGTAGTAGGAGCTGGGCTTTTTATCAGCTTCCTCGGCCTGGCGAATGCGGTGCATCATGGTTTTTGCCACACGGACTGTCTCGGGTGCACCTAGCTTAAGCTGCTGCTTAAAGTGCGTTTCCTCAAGCGAGCTGTTGCGCTCGGTAAAGGTGTCGCATTCCAGCTCGTCGTAGTGGCTCAGCAGGTGCTCGGCATCCTGTTGAGAGATGGCGGCATGTAGACGGTCGGCCTGCGCCACGGGGTACATGAGAATCGTCTGCGCATGCCCCTGCTTGGTCTCGAGCAGCAGCATGGGCTGCGGCGTGTCGTCCCTAAAACCGACGACGGTGCAGACTCCCTGACCCGGATGAATGACGTGTTGACCGATTGAGAACATGCTACCTCCAACTTATACGAATTTGCGTATGTCTAGAATACCACGCTGACGTGCGGAAACCCTTACTTTATGCAGGAAAAGCACACAATTCTGATAGGTAAGAGTATTCGATAACAGACGCAGCTCATTCACACCTTTATGCATTTTCAACGCCTGCATAATCTGCAGGCAGACCGGCATCTTTGAGTGACTCCATGCAAGCTGTAGTCATTTTTGTGCATATGCAATATCTATTAGCTTTACCCTGCGACAGTGCCCGTCGCTTGTGATAGAGTGCTACAAACTCTGGCTTTTGCCCTACGAGTGACCAAGAGCTCGGGGGCTTTAACACAAGGAGGATCTATGCCCGAGAAGATTGAAGAGCTGGTACGCGCTGCGCTTGCTGCGGCCCAGGAGGCCGGCGACCTTTCCGCATTTGAACTTGACGATTGCGCTATCGAGCGACCGGCTGACACTTCTCATGGCGAGTGGACCTCTACCATGGCCCTGAAGTCCGCCAAGCTGGCCCACTGCGCCCCGCGCAAGATCGCCGAGGTCATCGTTGCCCATATGCCCGAGGACCCCGCGATCGAGAAGGTCGAGATCGCAGGCCCCGGCTTCATCAACTTCTACCTCTCCGTTGCCGTCAAGAATGCCATCTTTGGCAAGGCTCGCGAGAAGGGCATGGACTTCGCTAAGTCTAACGTCGGTGGTGGCCTGAAGACCCAGGTCGAGTTCGTTTCCGCCAACCCCGTCGGCCCCATGCACATCGGCCACGGCCGCTGGGCCGCGCTGGGCGATTCGCTCTGCCGCGTTATGGACCACGCCGGCTATGAGATCCAGCGTGAGTTCTACATCAATGACCACGGCTCTCAGATGAACACCTTCGGCAACTCCATCAGCACGCGCTATATGCAGCTTGCCGACATCATCGCCAAGCAGGGCGTTGATATCGACGAGGCTCACAAGCTGCTGATCGCCGATCGCGACGCCTTCGTTGCCGACGAGAACGACGAGCATCCCGAGACCCATCCGTATCAGGACAACTTTGCCGAGACCCTGGGCAAGGACTCCTACGGCGGCGACTACATCATCGATGAGGCTGCCGAGTTCTGGCGCACCGACGGTGACAAGTGGGTCGACGCCGATCCGCAGGAGCGCATGGAGAGCTTCCGTGAGCGCGGCTACGTGAAGATGGTCGACAACATGCGCGACCTCTGCCACGCCGTCAACTGCGACTTTGACCGTTGGTACTCCGAGCGCTCGCTGTATGTGAAGGACACCGAGGGCGAGACCGCCGGCACCTCCGCCGTCGACCGCGCTTTTGAGAAGCTCGACAAGATGGGCTACCTCTACACCAAGGACGGCGCCCTGTGGTTCCGCTCCACCGATCTGGGCGACGACAAGGACCGCGTCCTGATCAAGTCCGACGGCGAGTACACCTACTTCGCCTCCGACGTCGCCTATCACTGGGATAAGTTCCAGCGCGTCGATCACGTCATCGACATCTGGGGCGCCGACCACCACGGTTACATCGAGCGCGTCCGCTGCGTCTGCGACGCTCTGGGTTACCCCGGCAAGTTTGAGGTTCTGCTGGGTCAGCTCGTCAACCTGCTGCGTAACGGCAAGCCCGTCCGTATGTCCAAGCGCAAGGGCACCATGGTGACCCTGCAGGAGCTCGTCGACGAGGTCGGCTCCGATGCCGCTCGCTACACGCTCATCTCCAAGAGCTCCAACCAGATGGTCGACTTCGACATCGAGGCCGTTAAGAAGCGCGACAACTCCAACCCGGTCTATTACGTGCAGTATGCTCACGCCCGCGTGTGCTCCATCCTGCGCCGTGCCGCCGACGTTACCGCCGAGCAGGCCGACGAGATGGGCATGAAGGCCGTTGCCGCCAAGGCCATCGGTGAGAACGTCGATTACTCGCTGCTGACCGACCCGACCGAGCTCGCCCTTTCGCGCAAGCTCAACGAGCTCACCGACCTGATCGCCAGCTGTGCTCGCGATCGCGCTCCGTTCCGTCTGACCCACTTTGCCGAGGAGCTCGCCGGCGACTTCCACAGCTTCTACGCTGCCTGCCAGGTTCTGCCGAGCGAGGGCCGTCCCGTCGACCCCGAGCTTTCGCGCGCCCGTCTGGCAGCTTGCGACGCTGTCCGCGTGACGCTCGCCCTGGTGCTTACCCTCGTTGGCGTTTCCGCGCCCGAGCAGATGTAATCTGCGGGTCATTTGACCGTGTAGGTTTGGTTTAACTGAGCCCTATAAGCCCGATCTCCTACGGAGGTCGGGCTTTTTTCGCAAACGCCGACGTATTGATGAATTTGGAGCTGCTAGAAATACGAAACTATGCCGGTTTACTACGATGAATTGAGGAATTCTAACCACGCCGGCTTTTTGCTAAAAAGTGCAAGGCATCTACCTGCGGTTTTAGTTCAACAAGTTTCGGAGTGGTCGCGGTTGAGCGATTCATCGTAGTAAACCGCCATAGTTTTGGCGGAGGCAGTCAGATTTGTGGGTGGCAAACAAAGAGTGTCCCTTTTGACTAGTCGTTTAAGAACGTCCCCAATGACTAAGTTGCAGGTGGCGGCGGTTGTGTTACACTAACGCTGCGTAGTTGACGCAATCATCTCGATACAGATCAATGATGTCCGTCGTTTTGAACGGAACTAGACTGTTTAGCCGCCCTGAAGGTTTATGCAGGGAGCATGTGATCACAGGGCTTGAAAAGAAAGTTGAGCAAACACTGTGTCTGATCAACAGCAAGAAAACGAAATAACGACGACGCAGGCCGCTCCCGCTGCACCGCTTGCGTCGGACCAGGTCGCGGCGCCCGCGCAAGCCTCGGCTCCTGAGACGCCTAAGGCTGCTTCGACGCCTATGCCTGTAGCGGCTGAGAAGGCCGTGCCTGCAACTGGTGAGGAGGCTGCTCCGGCAAAGCCCAAGCGCACGCGCCGCACGGCCAAGCCTGCCGCTGACGGCGAGGAGGTCACCAAGCCAAAGCGCCGTACCACGCGCACGACGCGCGCCAAGCTCACCGTTGCAGCTGACTCCTCGGCGCCGATTTCCGATGAGGTCGCGCAGGCACGTGCGTTGGCGCAGATTAGCGAGGCTCAGGTGGTGCGCGCCCGCCGTCGTGCTGCCGAGCGCGAGGCCGCGGCTCTGACCGAGCTTGCAGCTCCGTCTGTGCTCGAGACGCCTGCCGCCACCGAGACTCCTGTCGCCGACCAGCCGACCGAGAAGCCGGTACCGCGCACACGCCGTCGCACGGCTGCTAAGGCCGAGCAGGTTGCTGAACAGGTAACCCCCGAGCTCACTGAGGCTTCGGTCCGTTCCGCGGCAGGGGAGGGCACATCGCCTGTTGAGCCCGCTGCGCCTGTCGAGGCCAGCGAAGTTCCCGTTGTCGATCCGGCTTTGCGCCCGCACCGTCGCGGTCGCAAGCCCAAGGCCTTTGTCGAGGCCGAGAAGGCCGCAGCCGCAGCCGCCGCCGCTCGGGATGCTGCGGCGACCGCCAAGTCCTCAACTGCTGCCGATGAACCCGTCCAGGATGCTACGACTTCCGAGGCCGTTTCTGCCGATGCCGAGCCCGCCGACGTCCGTCCCGGTCGCAGGCGTCGCACTGCTGCTAAGCGCACGTCCAAGGCTAAGGCTGCCAAGAAGGGCGCGTCCGAGGATTCCACCGAGACGACCGCCGATGTATCGACTGATGCCGCCGAGCCCCAGGACGTCGAACAGCCTGCATCCGAGAAGCCCAAGCGCGGTCGCAAGAAGTCCGTTAAGGCCAAGGCCGCCGAGCAGCATGCTGATGTCGAAGCGCAGGTTGATTCTGGCGCCGAGGCCAATGACGCCGCTGCGGCCAATGTTGACACCACCGCAACCGATGGTGCCGCCCCCGCCGAGAGCGAAGACGGCGCTCGCCCCAACCGTCGCCAGCACAAGCGCAACGAGGAGCGCAACGAGCGCAAGGACGAGCGCAACAACGACCGTCGCAACCGCCAGCGCGATCGCAAGCAACGCAACAAGGAGCGTAATGCCGCTCCCACCGAGCCTACGCTTTCGCGCGAGGAGCTCGCTGCCATGAAGGTTGCCGAACTTCGCGAGAAGGCCAAGGAGTTCGAGATCGAGACGACCGGCAAGAAGAAGGCCGAGCTCGTCGAGGAAATCTACGTCACCGCTGCGAAGGCCGAGGGCTTCCGCGACATCAAGGGCATTCTGCAGATTCGCCCGGACAGCTCCGGCATCATCCACGCCCATGGCTACATGAAGTCCAACGACGACGCCTTCGTGCCCGCCTACCTCATCCGCTCCGCGCGCCTGCGCACGGGCGACGTCATCGAGGGCTCGCTGCGTCCTTCGCGCGGCGGCGACAAGCGCGCCGGCCTCGCCAAAATCACGACCGTCAACGGTCTGGACCCCGAGCAGATTCGCAACCGTCCCAAGTTCGGCGACCTCACCCCGGTCTATCCCAACGAGCCGCTGCGCATGGAGCACGGCAAGGACTCTATTACCGGTCGCGCCATCGACATCGTGTCACCGATCGGCAAGGGCCAGCGCGGCCTGATCGTGTCCCCGCCCAAGGCCGGCAAGACCACGATCCTCAAGAAGATCTGCCAGTCTATCTCGATTAACAACCCCGAGGTGCACCTCATCTGCCTGCTCGTCGACGAGCGCCCCGAAGAGGTCACCGATATGCAGCGTTCCATCAGGGGTGAGGTTGTGGCGTCGACCTTCGATATGCCTGCCGACAACCACACCCGCGTGGCAGAGCTCGTCATCGAGCGCGCCAAGCGCATCGTAGAGCTGGGTGGCGACGTCGTGGTGGTGCTCGACTCCATCACGCGCCTCGCCCGCGCCTACAACTTGGCGGCGCCTGCCTCGGGCCGCATCCTTTCGGGCGGCGTCGATTCGGCGGCACTGTATCCGCCCAAGCGCTTCCTGGGTGCAGCCCGCAATATCGAGAACGGCGGCTCGCTCACCATCCTGGCCTCTGCCCTCATCGACACCGGTTCCAAGATGGACGAGGTCATTTTCGAGGAGTTCAAGGGCACCGGCAACATGGAGCTTAAGCTCGACCGCGACCTGGCCGACCGCCGCATCTTCCCGGCTATCGACCCCGTTGCCTCCGGTACGCGTAACGAGGACCTCTTGGTCGACGAGCAGATGCGTCCGTTTGTCTTTGGTCTGCGTCGCATTCTTGCCGGCATGAACAATACCGAGCGTGCGGCGGCGTCGTTTATCAAGGGTCTGAAGGGCACCAACACCAACCAGGAGTTCCTGGTGCGTTCGGCCAAAAAACACAGCGACTACGAGCAGACGTTCTAGGTTGTCATCCACGCGCTGCGATAGTCATCAATGCGATAAAGGGTCGGGGCTTTGAGCCTCGGCCCCTTTCCATTGCGCCGCTCCGCGCTTATTTTTGACCGTAAGACCGACGAGCAGCAGGTTTCCCGTTTCAATCCGACATCGTCGCTTGCAATCGGCAGGGTGGTTTCGCATAATAGCTTTTAAGCTTCGCGACGGAAAACGCAGATGAAACGAACCATATACCGTTGCTTTGGGGCATAGCCCCGCTTCATCTTCTCTCGCGCAGCCAACTGAATGATGCGATTTGGGTGCTGGAAGATGGGGAGAGCTCATGGCTTCTTCTGATGCAACACAACGAGCAGTCCTTGCCGGACTTTCGTGCGGGATCGGCCTTGCCGCTCCCGTGGTTATGTATGCCGCGACGCTGCCGTTTTCGTCGGTGAACGAGACGGTCGTGGCGGGTGCGGTTCCCTTCGCCGTGGGCGCGGTGGCGGGCGTGGGTATCTATGCCGCCTCGCTGGGTATCTCCGAGTATCGTGCGCAGCGTGAAGAGCGTCTGTTCCAGCCCGATGCCATGGGCGGTGCCGCCAATCTCAATCAGCATCAAAGCGAGTTCAAGACCGCCTCGATTCCAGCTCAGCAGCAGGATGCGACTCCATACGCTGCGGCTTCTGCTTTTCAGGCTCAGTCGGAGCAGTCTACCTCGGCATTCCTTTCCGGCCTGACTGGTGCGTTCCAACGCCGTCATGCCGACGATGGTGTCCCTACCATCGCTCGAGCCGCAGATGCTATGGACGAGGCCGAGGCTTGGTCCATGATCGACAGCATGCTCGACGACGATTCGCCGGTTAGCTGCGACCCTGCGCGCTCGCGCGACGTCTATCAAGTCGCCATCGACGAGCTCACCAACGGCGGGCAGACCGGCTCCTTCAATCGCGATGACATCGCCGCTGCGGCACGCGCCGTGTCGGGCTCCCAGGCCGCCCCTGCGGGCAGCACGGCGGCTTTCGTGGCACTCGTTGCCAACGCGGCAGCCAATAACGCCTGCAGCGCTACCTCGGCGGACGCGAACGCTTCTGCCGACAATTCGTACGTTGATGAAGCCATGGCCGCGGACGAGGAGGCCGTTGCCGCCCGCCGCGCCGCCGAAAGCTCGCTTTGGGGCGCTCCTGCCCGGCAGCAGGCGGCCGAGGCTGCGCCGTACAACGCAAACCTCGCCAGCATGCCTATCATCTCCGGTGTCGCGGACATCGATCTCGATGACCTCGATGAGCCTGCAGCCATCACCGCATCGATTGATGCCCAAGATCGCATCGACACCGGCGACCTTCCGGACGCCTCGCTCGAGGTTGATGTCCCCATGGCCGATTACTCGGGCCACGAGGGTATGTGGGCCGCCGCCACCGCGATTCTGGATGAGATTGACGAGCCTGCTCCTGTTTCAGCCCCCGCTCCCGTCGCTGCCCCTCAGCCTGCTGCCCCCGCCTATGTCGGCCGTCACAGCGCTGTGTTCCCCGAGGATACTGCCCGTATCTCGCGTGAGAGCATCGAGCGGGCCGAGGCTATTGCCGCCGGCATTATGGAAAATCGTCGTCACGAGCGCGTCAATCAGATCCTCGAGGAAGAGATCGAGCGTCTTCAGTCCTCTACCGCCAAGCGTACGGGCCGTGCTTATCTGAGCGTTATCGAGGGCGGTACCGCCAGCTTCGCGCCGCTCCGCGCGGAGGCATAACTTCTGCATGGTTAAGATCAATCGAAAATGGGCGGTCGTAACCTGCCTGATGGCGCTCTTGATCTGGGGCAATTCGCTGGTTCCCGGCTCGGGGTCGGGCTCACTGAGCCTAACGGTCATGGAAGCTATCCGCGGTTTCCTGCACGGCGTGGGACTTCCATATGAATGGGTGACCAACTTTGTTGTTCGCAAGTGCGCGCATTTTTCCGAGTATATGGTGCTCGGCATCCTGGCAACGCACGCCTTTGATTTTGAGGGCCGGCGCACCTTTGACGTGCTGCTGCCCACGGCGGTGTTCCTGCTGCTGATTCCTTCGATTGACGAGACGATTCAGCTCTTTGTGCCGGGACGCGCCGGCATGATCACCGATGTGATGATCGACTGCTGTGGAGCGGCAACGGGCGTTGTGCTCCGATATCTCTTACGGTCGCTGATGTGCGCCAAAAAGGCCGCCTAGGACGTATTGTTTGGTCCTAGGCGGCCTTTTTTATTTGAGGGCTTATATGAGGCGTGGTGGCGTCGTTTCGTAGGTCGGATTTGCCGGGCGCGCCACGCCCTGTGGGTTCATCTGCTACTGAAGCGCCTGTGCGCCCAGGGCCAGGCAGCCCATAACGCCCTGCTTGCCCTCGAGGCTGTTGTTGACGATGTAGTTATTGATGTCGTTGACCTCGGTCGTGACGATATAGCCGTTGAGCATCTCGGCACACTTTTTGCGTGCGAGCGGCACGATGGGAGTGTGGTCGGCCACGCCGCCGCCGATGATGATCTTTTGCGGCGCGTAGCACAGCGTGTAGGTCATGAGTGCCTGTGCCAGATAGCCGGCGAGCAGGTCCATGGCTTCCGGGTCATCAGCCATGTCTCCGGCGCTCTTGCCATCCCAGCGCTTTCTAACGCCGGGGCCGGCGATGAGGCCTTCGAGGCAGTTGTCATGGAAGGGGCAGGCGCTGTGCTCGCCAATGGTGTCGCGCGGGTCGCGCGTGACCAGGATGTGGCCAGCCTCGGGATGCATCATGCCGTGCACGAGCTTACCGCCCGAGAGCACGCCAGCGCCCACGCCGGTACCGATGGTCAGATACACCACGTCAGTGAGGCCCTGGGCGCAACCAAAGGTGACCTCGCCCAGGCAGGCGACGTTGACGTCGGTGTCGTAGCCGCAGGGAATATTGAGCTCGTTTTGGATGGTGCCCAGCAGGTCGAAGTAGCGCCATGCCGTTTTGGGCGTCTCCAGGATCTTGCCGTATTGGGGCGAGGCAGGGTTGACTGCGGTGGGGCCAAAGGCGCCGATGCCCAGCGCGGCGATGCCCTTGTCGGCAAGTCATGCGTTGACGGCCTCGACGGTCTCCTGCGGAGTCGTGGTCGCGATCTGCTCACGCTCCAGGACCGTGCCGTCCGCATAGCCCGTGGCGCAGACCATCTTGGTGCCGCCGGCCTCGAGCGCTCCGATAAGCTGCTGCTCTGCCATAGTATTCCTCTCTCCGGGATGAGTTGCTCCGTGACTAAAATATAGCGCTCTAAACCATTTAAGAAAGCGCTATAAAAAGAAGCCTCGCAACGCGGCGGGCGATGCGGGGCTTCTTTGGTTACTTTAGTTGCCGGGCCGTCCTTACCCGCGCGGGTTGATTTTATCACGTAGCGACTTGAGGTTCTCAAGCGCAGCGTTGAGCGTCTCGTCTCGCTTGGCAAAGTGGAAACGAATCAGATGGTTGACGGGCTCGCGGAAGAAGCTCGAGCCCGGAACGGCGCCCACGCCCACCTTGGAGGCCAAATCCTCGCAGAAGTCGAGGTCGCTGTCATAGCCAAACTCCGAGATATCCATCATCACGTAGTAGGCGCCCTGCGGCACGTTGTGCGTAAGGCCGATGCTGTCGAGTCCCTGACAGAACAGGTCGCGCTTGGCGGTGTAGAGGTCGAGGACCTCCTGGTAATAGCTGTCGTCGAAGTTGAGGGCGGTGACGACGGCTTCTTGCAGGGGAGCGGCGGCGCCTACGGTGAGGAAGTCGTGGACCTTTTTGATGCGCTCGGTGATTTCGGCGGGAGCGATGGTGTAGCCTAGGCGCCAGCCGGTGATGGAGTAGGTCTTGGACAGCGAGCTGCAGCTGATGGTTCGATCGAACATGCCGGGCAGCGTGGCCATATAGACGTGCTCGTGGGGCGCGTAGACGATGTGCTCGTATACCTCGTCGGTAATGCAGTAGGCGTCGTACTGTTTGCAGAGGTCGGCGATAAAGGTGAGCTCCTCGCGCGTAAAGACCTTGCCGCAGGGGTTGGAAGGGTTGCACAGGACGATGGCCTTGGGATCGTTGTCGCGGAAGGCCGCCTCGAGTGTCTCGCGGTCAAAGTCGAACGCAGGTGGGTTAAGCGGCACGTAGATGGGCTCGGCACCCGAGAGGATCGTGTCGGCGCCGTAGTTCTCGTAGAATGGCGAGAAGATGACGACCTTGTCGCCGGGGTTTGTGACCGTCATCATGGCGGCCATCATGGCCTCGGTGGAGCCGCAAGTGACTACGATATTCTCGTTGGGGTTCACCGGCATGCCCATAAAATGCTCCTGCTTGGCGGCAAGCGCCTCACGCATGGCTTGGGAGCCCCAGGTGATGGAGTACTGGTGATAGAGCGGCTTGGGATCGGTGGCGATGGTGCTGAGGCTATCGAGCAGCTGCGCCGGGGGATCAAAGTCGGGGAAGCCCTGCGACAGGTTGACGGCACCATACTTGTTGGAGATGCGCGTCATGCGGCGGATGACCGAATCGGTAAACGCCGCCGTGCGGTTGGAGAGTTCTTTCATGCCTATCCTTTCGAGCATTGGGTGGAGCAAGTTTACTCCTATGGAACCGGTGGGATTTGCTCGAAACGGCCTCGAAAAACTCTTTTCAAAATTCTTGAAAATTGGGGCTTGCATCGCGTGGCGTTCCTTGCAATAATAGTCGAGCGCGAAGCGCACAGGACACGGTGGGTGTAGCTCAGTTGGCTAGAGCGACGGGTTGTGGTCCCGTAGGTCGAGGGTTCGAGTCCCTTTACCCACCCCAGTTCTTGCTTCGTGTTGATATCGGGTCGTTAGCTCAGTTGGTAGAGCAGGGGACTCTTAATCCCAAGGTCCAGGGTTCGACCCCCTGACGGCCCACCACACGATATCTCCTCTAAAGTCCGCCAACACGGACTTTAGCTTTGGGTCGTTAGCTCAGTTGGTAGAGCAGGGGACTCTTAATCCCAAGGTCCAGGGTTCGACCCCCTGACGGCCCACCAAAGTATGTTAAAGCGACTGGCTTCGGCTGGTCGCTTTTTTTGACCTTGCATGGGGTCGAACCCGAAAGGGCACAGCCACTTTCACAGATCGAGTCTACCCTGGGGATCAGTAAAACCGGCGCGTCTGCACGGCGAAGTACGCCTGTGCGAGCGCGATTTCTTGCTTGTTTGAATCTCCGTTCTGGGCGATTAAATAGCATGCATAGCGCGTAAGTTTGTAGTCTTTAACCGCGCGAGCGGCGACACCGGCAGTTACCATTTTCGTGGTGTCACGAAAATGGGAATCAACTGGAGTTTTGTTTGTTTCGCACGAGACTTTTGCCCTCTTAACAACTTCGGCAAAGTTCTCCCATCGAGTGTACCCCATGGGTTCCATTAAATCGCGTGCGAGCCAATACTCAACGCCGTCTGCCACATTGGCGTAGCTATCAAGTTTGACACGCCACTTCTCGATATCTCTACTGTCCATATCTCCTCCTCGCTGGCCTATTGTCTATGCGGGCTTTGCCCGCTCTGTATTCAGAATTAGGATACGCTGCCGTGCGGACACGAATGGGCCCCGTGCCACTTCGAGTTCACGGGGCCCATAGATATCGATTAGTTGTGTTTTGCTTTAGATAGGTGTCCAGTTTAATTCGCTCGATAGTGCGATCCGAGACTTTCGGTTCGCTTGCGCATGGCTTTGACCATTTCCTGTGCTAGTTGAATCTGCGATTGCAGGCGGGCGAGGGCTGCGATTTCGCTGTCATTGGCGTGTGGCTTGCTCAGCGCCGTTGCGTCGTCTTGCAGGCTTTCAAGCTGTTGCAGGGCCTTGGATAGACCCGCTTCGGTCCTGTTGATCATGCAGTAGGTACTCATTGTGCGTTTGAGGCAGCGGGTCAGGCGCTCGGCGTCTGCTGTAGCTATGCCATGCTGGGGGAGGGCGATATCCATCGGTGCGGCCGCCTCAGGAGCGTCCAGCGCTGCTTGGGCTGCCGATGCGCCCGCAATGCGCCCGAACACGATGCCATTGGCACTCGACAAGCCGCCGATGCGGTCGGCGCCGTGCATGCCGCCTGTTGCCTCACCGCAGGCGTAGAGGCCCTCAACGCCTGCGTACGCGGTCTTGTCGATTTTGATACCGCCGTTGGCGGCGTGGGCATACATCGCCACGCGCATCTCGTCGGTCGGCGCGATGCCGTGCTCGTCTTGCAGCCAGGTGGCAAAGGTCTGCACAAACTCGGGGATGTCCTCGCGGGGGAAGTCGTAGTGGAGCGCCAGGCCCTCTGCACCTGCCTGATCTATGACGAGGTCGATGGCGCGGGAGGCCAAGCGCGAGGTGAAAGGACCATATCCAGAGCGCTGCTCAAGCAGATCGTTTAGCTTGCCGTCGGCAATATCGACCGGCTGGTCTACATGTACGTAGCGCCAGGTTTTCTCGTTGAAGACCAGGTTGCGCTTGGGCTCGATGAAGCCGGGCATCATCTGCATGAATTCTATATTAGTAAGCGATGCGCCGTGCGCCAGTGCGATGGCCTGCGAGGAGCTGAGCACATCAGCCGACGTAAGGCTGCGCTCGAACAGGCCGCCTGTGCCACCGGCTGCGATGATCGTGGCCTTGGCAGCAAAGGGCACGATTCGATTTTCGGTAAGGTCGTAGAGCACGGTTCCGGTGATTCTGCCGTTCGTGTTCTCAACAAGATCGATAAGCTCATGGCGGGGGAGCAGGCGAATGCCGAGCGACTCGATCTGGGCCATACATGCGTCCTCAAGGGGCTTGCGGGTGAGGCCGCGCCACATGCGCGTCTTGTGGTCAAAGCAGGGAATAAACTGCTTTTG
The DNA here is from genome assembly GCF_003459655.1 of Collinsella sp. AF19-1LB. Taxonomy (NCBI): domain Bacteria; kingdom Bacillati; phylum Actinomycetota; class Coriobacteriia; order Coriobacteriales; family Coriobacteriaceae; genus Collinsella; species Collinsella sp. AF19-1LB. Next base: position 51,034 of record NZ_QRWO01000004.1, on the reverse strand, counting down.
CTGAGCGCTCTCAGCGCTTTGCGGACGCTGGAGCTCAACGCCCAGGTCTTGCTCGAGCCATTCAATTGCCTGGGGAATGCCGTGCACAAACGTCTGGACAAGCTCGGGGTCGGCGACGCCGCCACCAACGGTCTGAATGGTGTCGATGAAGTCTTGTTCGTCGTCTTCGTTAACGGGTCCGATAAGCCCCAGGCCCCAGGTTCCGGGGAAGAAGCTCGATCCACTCATGGTCTTGCCGGCGCTTGCCACAGTGACGGCTGCACCCGTGCGTGCCGCTTCGATGGCGGCGCAAAGGCCCGCAATGCCAGATCCAATTACCAGTACATCAGTCGATTCCATCGGATTCCTTTCTCGTCCGGCGCATTGTCGCACGGGTGATCGGCAAAGGTATCGCAAAGACTCGGCAAATCGGTAAAGGGCAAATATGACAGGTGGGCGTCATGGACACTCTGACGTTCCATCTCGTCTCATCTCGTATTTCGCCCCAACTGATATATCGGCATTAGCTACCCTGCGACAGCGTAAACAAAAAGAGCCGCTACCTCGAAAGGTAGCGGCTCCAAAGCTCAACTGTATGAGCATCGCGCGGGCGCGATTAGGCCTTGAGGGCCTCCTCGACGGCGACAGCGCAGGCGACGGTGGCACCGACCATGGGGTTGTTGCCCATGCCGATGAGACCCATCATGTCGACGTGTGCAGGCACGGAGGAAGAACCGGCGAACTGGGCGTCGGAGTGCATGCGGCCCATGGTGTCGGTCATGCCGTAAGAGGCAGGGCCGGCGCCCATGTTGTCCGGGTGCAGGGTACGGCCAGTGCCGCCACCAGAAGCGACGGAGAAGTACTTCTTGCCAGCCTCGATGCGCTCCTTCTTGTAGGTGCCAGCGACGGGGTGCTGGAAGCGCGTGGGGTTGGTGGAGTTACCGGTGATCGAGATGTCGACGTTCTCGTGCCACATGATGGCAACGCCCTCGCGGACGTCGTCGGAGCCGTAGCAGTTAACGGCAGCGCGGGGACCATCGGAGTAGGGGATGGTCTCGACGACCTTGAGCTCGCCCGTGTAGTAGTCGAACTGGGTCTTCACATAGGTGAAGCCGTTGATGCGGGCGATGATCTGAGCAGCGTCCTTGCCCAGACCGTTCAGGATAACGCGCAGCGGCTTCTTACGAGCCTTGTTGGCGTTCAGAGCCAGACCGATAGCGCCCTCAGCGGCAGCGAAGGACTCGTGGCCGGCCAGGAAGGCGAAGCACTCGGTGTCGTCGGAGAGTAGCATAGCGCCCAAGTTGCCGTGGCCCAGACCGACCTTGCGGTCCTCGGCGACGGAGCCGGGAACGGTGAAGGCCTGGATGCCCTCGCCGATGATGGCGGCAGCCTCAGAAGCGGACTTGGCGCCACGCTTGACAGCGAGAGCGCAACCGAGGGTGTAGGCCCACTCGGCGTTCTGGAAGGCGATGGACTGGGTGTTGTTGACGATCTCACGCGGGTTGAAGCCCTTGTCGGTGCAGATCTGCAGAGCTTCCTCGAGGGAGGCGATGCCGTTGTCGGCGAGGCACTTGTTGATCTTGTCAGCGCGGCGCTCGTAACCTTCGAACGTAACAGTCATAGTTATTTCCCTCCCTTTCTACTCGTGAACCGGGAACACGCTGGCGACGGAGTGAGTCTCCTCGTCGGTGCGCGGGTCGATGTACTTGGCAGCGTTCTCCCACTGACCATAGTGGCCCATAGCGCCAGCGATGGCCTCCTCGGGGGTCTTGCCGGCCTTGACGGCGTCGGTGAACTTGCCGAGGTTCAGGAACTCGAAAGCGATGATCTCGTTCTTGTCGTTGAGAGCCATGCGGGTGACGTAGCCCTGAGCGAGCTCGAGGTAACGAGCGCCCTTGGCCTTGGTGCCGAACATGGTGCCGACCTGAGAGCGAAGGCCCTTGCCGAGGTCGTCGAGGGAGGCGCCCACGGGCAGGCCGCCCTCGGAGAACGCGGTCTGGCTGCGGCCGTAAACGATCTGCAGGAAGATCTCGCGCATAGCAACGTTGATGGCGTCGCAGACGAGGTCGGTGTTGAGGGCCTCGAGGATGGTCTTACCGGGAAGGATCTCGGAAGCCATGGCGGCAGAGTGGGTCATGCCCGAGCAGCCGATGGTCTCAACGAGGGCCTCCTCGATGATGCCGTCCTTGACGTTCAGCGTGAGCTTGCAGGCGCCCTGCTGAGGTGCGCACCAACCCACACCGTGCGTAAGACCGGAGATGTCGGAAATCTCCTTAGCCTGGACCCACTTGCCCTCCTCGGGGATGGGTGCGGGGCCGTGGTATGCACCCTTGGCAACGGGGCACATGTTCTCCACTTCCTGTGAGTACTGCATGCCTCTCCTCTCTATCGTGTTGGCGTCCCGTCTGGGGGTCGTGGCTGGCGATTGCCGGGCGACCCTTCGAAAGGGACATGACATGCAGCCCCTATAATACCGCGAAATGCACGGAATATTCGGCGAACGGCTCAGTTTTCGTAGCGAGAAGTCCGGAAGTTTAAATTGAAACGGTTTAACTCTATGTTCTGTGGTCGCGAACTTCCGTAGAGGGGGTTCGTCTTGGGCAAGCTTTTGGTCAGCTCTTGTAAGCGTTGCAGGGGCTGACCTGTTGCAACGGTGCCGTTCGCCGCCTATTTACTGCCTTTGGCCGCGCGAGTCTATTGTTTTGCGTGGATGTTTTGATGGCACGCTTCAATCGTGCTGTATTGGATGGCAAGCAGATCCCGGCGAAGGGAGCGCCATGCAGCGCGTTTGGAGAACGGTTACCGGCTTTTACCATGTCTGTGCCCGCGGTACGGGCAAGCAGCTCATCTTTGAGGGCGATGAAGACCGGTGGGAGTTTTTGGAGTTGATGCGCGACTGCTGCCGGGAGGCAGGCGTCACGGTTATCGCTTGGTGTCTTATGGGCAATCACGTGCATCTGGTGCTGGCAGATTACGAGGACGCGATGAGCGCGGCGATGCACCGGCTGCTTTTGACGTACGCGCGGCGGTTCAATAAACGCACGGGGCGCACAGGTCATCTGTTCCAGAACCGTTTTGACCGGCGCTCGCTCGATACCGACTGGCAGGTGATGGAGGCTATTCGCTCCGTACACGCCGATCCACAGGAGGCGGGCGTTGGCCTAATCGAGCGTTATCCCTGGAGCAGCTTTGCGGAGCATTTGCGCGCTTACGACGGTGACGCGGCTGATGTCGCGAGGGGATTTTCTGATCCTTCTTGCGTGCTTGAGCTCTTTGGTTCTGCCGAGGGCTTTATTGCCTATTCACTTTCGACGCCCGACGGCGGCGAGCCAGCGCTGGGCGATATGAAAGAGACGGAGTGGGAACGCCACGCCTTTGCCGGCAAGATGGCTAAGGAACTCGGGGTTCCGCTTCGCGGGGTTAAAGCCGCACCGCCGGCGCAGCGCGATACCGTTATTTTTGGATTGCACGATGCCGGTTTCACGGTGCGCCAGATTGAGCGCTATACCGGGATTGGCAAAAGTACCGTCTCTCGTATTGTGCGTGCCCGCGCGCGGACGGCGATGCGGACTGGCGGAAACGTGATGTAGGGTCGCCTGTGCGCCGCAGATGGGGTCGTCCATACGCCGCAACAAGCGTTCAAAAGCTTGGTGCGGCAACTGCACTTCTTAATATGCTTAGAACAATCGCCATCTTGCATAAAATAAGGGCTCAGTCCGGGTTTGCCCGTGCCTACCCCCATCTGCGCCGTGCAAAAAATGGAGTTTTCAGCATCGCGGTACTGCCACTACCGTCGCAATTTTGCAACATACGGGCCCCGAAGCTATTTATGCCTGCCGATGCGCTCCCGAAGCTCATGTTTGCGCCCCTGAGACCACGATGCTTGTTCTAAAACGCACTATATATGCGCCTGGAGACGTTGATTAACGCTTTCGATGCGTATACACACAGCTTGGCGTGCTGAATACTCGCAAAAATGCACGCCGCTCCCTATGGGACCCGTCTGCAGCAGGCGCGAAGCGAATCGGAGCCCAGCTGGATGGGGCATGGGACGATGCTAGGCGTGCTCGTGGCCCTGCCGCAGGCCTTTGGTGCTGTGGAAAACGCCCGTGTTCGCGTCTGGCTGTGTGGTAAATGACAGACGGGGTGCCGGACGCGCGGACTTTGTGCGTTCGCGCTCATTAGAAAAAACAGAGCCGCCCGTATCGGGCGGCTCGGCAATCAAAAACCTTGGATTCGGGGCATACGCTACTGGTTTGCTTGCCCCTCGAGCATGCCGTCGAGGGTGCGCCAGGCGAGCTCGGCGCATTTGACGCGGGCGGGCATGTGCGAGATGTCCTGGAGCTGGGCGGCCTCGTCCAGATCTTCCAGGTCCTCCTCGGAGAGCTGTTCGCCGCGGATCATGGCGAGGAAGAGCCCTGCCAAGCGACGCGCTTCCTCGACCGTCTCGCCGGTGATGAGGTCGGCCATGATGTCGGCGCTGGCCTGACTGATGGCGCAGCCGTGGCCGGTAAAGGAGGCCTCCTCGATCACGCCGTTCTCGACACGCAGCTGCAAGGTGAGCTCGTCTCCGCAGCTGGGGTTGATGCCGTCGTGCTCGTGCGTGGGAGCATCCATCTCGTACTTATAGTCGGGGTGCGAGTTGTGCTCCATAAATGTGGTGGAGGTGTACAGATTACCCATTGAATGTGCTCCAAACGTGATGCAGGCCGGCGATGAACTTGTCGATGTCGGCCTTGTCGTTGTAGAAGGCCACGCTGGCGCGGCAGCAGGCAAGGTTCTCGACGCCCAGCCAGGTGAGCAGCGGCTGCGCGCAGTGGTGACCGGCGCGGATGCAGACGCCGTCCATGTCCATGATGCTCGCGACATCGTGCGGGTGGATGCCCTTGACATTAAAGCTCACGACACCGTGGTGGTTATCCCAATAGATTGAGCCGATGATCTGGACAAAGTCGAGCTGCATGAGCTCGCCCATCAGGTAGTGGACGAGTGCCTGCTCGCGTGCCTGGATGTTTTCGTAGCCCACCGTGTTGACGAGGTAGTCGAGGGCGGCGCCTGTGGCGAAGATGCCGGCGGCGTCCTGCGTGCCGGCCTCGAACTTCTCGGGGACGGGAGCCCAGACGGCGTCCTGCTCAGTAACCGAGTCGATCATCTCACCGCCGGTAAGCATGGGCGGCATGGCGTTGAGCAGGTCCATCTTGCCCCACAGCACGCCGATGCCCATGGGGCCCATGGCCTTGTGCGCACTAAAGGCAAAGAAGTCGGCGCCCAGGTCGGCCACATCGACCGGCATGTGCGGCAGCGACTGCGCGCCGTCGACGACCAGGTAGCCGCCGTACTTGTGCACGAGTTTGCCGAGGTTCTTGACCGGGTTCTCGACGCCCAGCACGTTGGAGACCTGTCCCACGGCTAGGATCTTGGTCTTGGGACCCACCTTGGCAAGAACCTCCTCGGTGGTGAGCTGGCCGGTCTTGGTGGGGTAGAGGTAGACGAGCTTGGCGCCGGTCTCGCGGCAGACCTGCTGCCACGGAATCAGGTTGGAGTGGTGCTCCATAATGGTGATGACGACCTCGTCGCCCGGTTCGAGCACTGTGGGCGCAAAGCTCTTAGCGACCAGGTTGAGCGACTCGCTCGTGTTGCGGGTGAAGACGACCTCGTTGGCCTGTGAGGCGCCGATGAGGTCAGCGATCTGCTGGCGGACCTTCGCGATGGCGTCGGTGGCCTCGACGGACAGCGAGTACAGGCCGCGCAGGGGGTTGGCGTTCATGCGCTGGTAGAAGTCGCGTTCGGCGTCGAGCACACAGGCAGGGCGCTGCGCGGTGGCGGCGCTATCGAGGAAGGCGATCTCGGGGTGCTGCTGGAACAGCGGGAACTGGCCCTTGTAGGGGTTGGTCTCGATGTCCACGGTGGGCCAGCCGCGCGAAGCCTCGTCGCTGGCGTCGAGCTCCATGGGCTCGGGGGCAGTACAGGTATCGCATTTAACGTGCTCGGTGTCGATCATGCGAGCTCCTCTTCAAAGTTGTCGATCAGGTTGTTGCCTAGGCGGACGACGGCGGCGCGGGTGCGCTCGTCGGTGGCGGAAAGCGCGGCGTCCTCCAGCTTGGCGCGGATGAACAGGTCCTCGGCGGCGTTTTGGTCAAGGCCACGGCAGGCGAGGTAGAACAGCTGCTCGTCGCGGACGTGACCGATGGTGGCGCCGTGGTTGCCGGCGACGTCGTCCTCGTCACAGAGAATGACGGGAACGGTCTTGTTGTCGACGCCCTTGTTGGCCAAAAGCACCGTCTCGCGTTCGGTGCCGGTTGCACCCTTGCAGCCGTGCACGAGGTCGATGGTGCCACGGTAGACCTTCTTGGACGTGCCGGTCAGCACGCCGTTGGCGTCGATCTCGCACTCGGTCTTGCGACCGCGGTGGCGCAGCTCGTAGTTAAAGTCGCGCACCTGCTCGCGGGCGCCCAGGTAATCGGTATCGATGGTCACCTTGGCGGTGTCGCCCAGCAGGTCGCCGGCAAGGCCGGTGGCGCTGGCGCCGGCACCCAGGACGGTGTGCTGCACGTTGACGCGCGCGCCCTCGTCCAGGAACAGGCCGGTGTCGTCGAGTGCGATCCAGCTGTCGTCGAGTGTCTGCGTGCAGGTCACGTTGACGGTGGCGTACTCGTGGGCGCACACGCGTAGCACGGAGCCCACGACACCCTCGCCGGTAACAGGAGAGTCTAGGGCAATATGCAGGTCGAGCGTTGCCTGCGGGCGAGCGACGACGTCGATGGCGGCGATGGCCGCGGCGGCATCGACACCGCTCACACGCACGGTAACCGTGGCGTGCTGGTATGCGGGCACATCGATGACGATGCGCTTGGTAGCGTGCTCGGCCAAGTAGGCGTAGGCAGCCTCGCCCATGCCGGTTTCGAAGGCTTCAGCAGGGGAGAGCTCCTCCTCGAGCTTGATGGCGCCGGCCTGGTAGACGGAGGTGGCGGGCACGTCGAGCTCGGTCTCGGGCGTGATGCGGGCGCGGTCGGCGGCATCACCGGGGGCGGAGGAGCGGCGCTCGGGGAAGCGCTCGGCCATGGCGTCCATGGCGGCGTCGAACGCGTCTGTCACGCCAATAAACTGCTCGCCCAAGCCTTCGACCTCAACGGCCTCCGCGGGAGCGGCGGCAAGCTCGTCAGAGAGCTCGAGCTTGGTCTGATTCATCTTCAGCCAGCCCCAAGTGGCAGCCGGCATCGCGTTGACCTGCTCAAGGGTGGTAGCAGCGGTGTTGGTTTCCTGTTTCATTATCCGATCGCTCCTTCCATCTCGAGCTTGATCAGGTTGTTCATCTCGACGGCGTACTCCAGCGGCAGCTCCTTGGAGACCGGGTTGGCAAAGCCGTTGACGATCATGGTGCGGGCCTCTTCCTCCGAGATGCCGCGGCTCATCAGGTAGAACACCTTGTCGTCGCCGATGCGGCCGATGGTGGCCTCGTGGCCGATGTCGACGTTCTTGGCGCGGATGTCCATGGCGGGGATGGTGTCGGAGCGGCTCTGGTCGTCGAGCATGAGCGACTGGCAGCTCACGGTTGCCTTGGAACCCTCGGCCTTGGGCGTGGCCACGATGGAGCTGCGGAAGGTCTGAATGCCGCCGCTCTTGGAGATGCCCTTGGTCTCGACGGTTGCCGAGGTCTCGGGGGCGTTGAGCACGACCTTACAGCCGGTATCGAGGTTCTGCCCGGCGCCGGCAAAGGTGATGCCGGTAAAGCTCGACCGGGCGCGGCGGCCGTTGAGCACACTCATGGGGTAGAGGTAGCCCACGTGGCTGCCGAAGGAGCCACTGATCCACTCTATGTCGCCATCCTCGTCCACGCGCGCACGCTTGGTGTTGAGGTTGTACATGTTTTTGGACCAGTTCTCGATGGTCGAGTAGCGCAGGTGCGCACGCTTGCCCACAAAGAGCTCGACGGCGCCGGCGTGGAGGTTGGCAACGTTGTACTTGGGCGCGGAGCAACCCTCGATGAAGTGCAGGTCGGCGTCGTCCTCGACGATGATGAGCGTGTGCTCAAACTGGCCGGCGCCCTTGGCGTTAAGGCGGAAGTAGCTCTGCAGCGGGAAGTCCAACTTGGTGCCCTTGGGCACGTAGACAAACGAGCCGCCCGACCATACGGCGCCGTGCAGGGCCGCAAACTTGTGGTCGGTGGGCGGGATGAGCGTCATAAACTTCTCGTGGATGAGCGGCTCCCACTGCGGGTCGTGCAGGGCCTCCTCGATGCCGGAATAGACGATACCCATCTTGGACGCGGTGTCCTGCATGTTGTGGTAGACCAGCTCGGAGTCGTACTGCGCGCCGACGCCCGCCAGGTAGCTGCGCTCGGCCTCGGGGATGCCCAGGCGCTCAAAGGTGTTCTTGATGTCGTCGGGCACCGACTCCCAGTCGTGCTTTTGGTCGGTGTTGGGCTTGACGTAGGTGACGATGTTGTCCATGTCCAGGCCCTCGATGGAGGGGCCCCACGTCGGGTCGGGAAAACGATTGAAGATCTCGAGGGACTTTAAGCGCAGATCGAGCATCCACTGTGGCTCGTCCTTCTTGGCGCTGATCTCGCGCACGATGTCGGGCGTGATGCCGGCGTCGAGGCGCTCGAATCCCTCCTCGCCGTAGGTGAAGTCGTAGAGGCTGCGGTCGATGTCCGCGACCTCGGTGCGGTTCTTGGTCATTGCGTCGCCCCTTTACGCCTGCTGCTCGGCAGCGGCGGCCTCGGCCTGGGCGCGCTGCTCGGCGGCCTCGCGCTCGAAGGTCTCAAAGCCGTTCTTGTCGATCCAGGGGATCAGCGAGGCATCGTCCTCGCGCACGATGTGGCCCTTGACCATAACGTGGACGCGGTCGACATCCAGGTGCTCCAGGATGCGCGTGTTGTGCGTGATGATGAGCATGGAGCCGTCGCAGCTCTTGCGGTAGGCGTCCATACCGTGGCTGACGGTGGACAGGGCGTCGACGTCCAGGCCGGAGTCGGTCTCGTCCAAGATGGCGAGCTTGGGCTGCAGCAGCAGAAGCTGGAGCATCTCGACCTTCTTTTTCTCGCCGCCCGAGAAGCCCACGCCCAGCTCACGGTTGAGGTAGGCGGTATCCATGTTAAGCTCGGCCGCGAGCTCCTTGACGCGACGACGGAATTCCTTGCCCTTCATCTCCAGGCCGGGGCGGCCGGCGATACTGGCGCGCAAAAAGCTCGACAGTGGCACGCCGGGGATCTCGACAGGGGCCTGGAAGCTCAGGAACAGGCCGGCGCGCGAGCGCTTGTCGGTGGTGAGCTCGGTGATGTCCTGGCCGTCAAAGACGATGCGGCCGTCGTTGACCGTGTAGACGGGGTCGCCCATGACCAGGTGGCCAAGGGTGGACTTGCCGGCGCCGTTGGGTCCCATCAACACGTGGGTCTCGCCGGCGGCGACGTTAAGGTTGACGTTGTGGAGGATGGTCTTCTCGTCCACGGAGGCGGTTAGACCTTCGATGGAAAGCAGCGGATTTGCGCTCATGCTGTCCCTCTCTGTATATGGTGTACTCATGGGTGTACGAAACCCTAGGAATCTTCTCGGAATAAAGTTACTATGGGTTCGGCGTTAGTCAAGGGAAAACCCGACTAATCCACTCGACTTTTCTAGATGTGGGACAAAATAACCTGTTGTGTTTGTCCCACTTACTTAAGATTTGGGACAAACAAACCTGGTTATGTTGTCCAAGATGCGATGGGAGGGTAGGTATGCTCATTTCTTCTAAGGGCCGCTATGCCCTCCGACTGATGATCTATATCGCAGCGCTGGGCGACGCCGAGGGCAAGATCGCTCTGCGCGAGGTCGCCGACCGCGAGCGTATCTCGCAAAAGTATCTGGAGCAGCTGGTTCGTCCGCTCATGAAGGCGGGCCTACTTAAGAGCGTGCGCGGCAAGGGCGGCGGCTACATGATGGCCAAGGACCCGGCCGAGGTGCGTGCCGGCGACATCCTGCGCGCCGTCGAAGGCAGCACGGCTCCGGTGGCGTGCGATGGCATCGACAACAGCTGCGCCCGCAGCGATCTTTGCTCGACCGTCAAATTCTGGCGCGGTCTGGACGACGTGATCGAAAAGTACGTCGACGGCGTGACGTTGGCCGACCTTGCTGCCGTCCCCGAGATCAACTTCGACATTAAGCTGTAGGGCTGCAGATGGTATCTCTCGACAAGGTGTACAAGCAAATTGAGATTTTTGCTCGGGAATGTGACGCCGAGAGGGTTGTGCTGTTTGGTTCTCGTGCCCGCGGTGACAACTTGCCTAAGAGCGATATTGATATTGCTGTAGCAGGTTGCCGGGATTTCGACCGTTTCTCATATCTGATAGAGGAGCGTCTTGATACTCTTTTAGATATAGACGTCGTCAATCTGGATGAGTCCTTATCGCAGCAATTGCTCGATGAAATTGCCAGGGATGGTGTGATTCTGTATGAAAAAATATGAGAACTTTGCCAGCGCCTTGGCGAATCTTGAGGATGCACCCAATCAGGATCTTAGCAATGATTTTGTTCAGAGTGGATTGATTAATAAGTTCAACCTTCAGTTTGAACTGAGCTGGAAGCTCCTTAAACGTCTGCTCGAGTATGAGGGCGCCACGCTTGCTGCATCGGGGTCTCCTCGTGCCATCTTGAAGGAAGCCTACCGATTCTACGACTTTATTGATGAGGCGGCATGGCTAGATATGCTCAGAGACCGCAATACGAACGTCCATATCTATGACAACAAGCTCGCTCAAGATTTGATTCAGCGTATCTTAAACGTCTATATCCCCGCTTTCTGTCGGTTGAGAGACGGGCTGATGGGACGCTACGGCGATCTTCTTCTGGTGCCCGACGACCAGTTTGTTTAATTCCTTTAGATTTCGCGGATTTCGCGGAGGGTTGTTGCCGTTTACCGAGGGGTTGTTGTGCAACAACGGGTGAGCTGCAATACTTAATTCTATCTTTGCAAACCGCACTTTAACTACACCAATGCAGGGAGGATCTTATGCAGCCCAAGCATTCTGCTATTGTCGCGGGCCTGACGCTGGCGCTTTCGTTTGGCGCCGTTACCGCACCCGCGCCCGCCGCCGCCGAGGAGCCCACGCCGGGCGTTGCCTCGGATGCCACCGATATCGACAAAGGTCTCTACACCCAGCAGTCCTTCTCGGGCGTGCTGAGGTCGGTCCAGGGCGTTTCGTTTGTCAACGTGACTCCCGAGATGAAGTACTTTACCAAGTACGAGAGCCATGGCAACTACAACCAGGGCTTTTCGTATGGCGACGGCTACAACGCGCTGGGTTATTACCAGTTCGACCGTCGTTGGTCGCTCATCCCGTTTATGAAGCAGGCCTACAACTACAACCCCGAAAAATACTGCATGCTCAAGGATGCGATTGATCGCGGCAGCGAGATTTCCAACACGAGCAATGCCATGTACGAGAACGGCCAGCTCACCGAGCTGGGCCATATCGCGCAGGATGCCTTCCAAGGTGCTTATAACACCGATCCTGTTGAGTTCTCAGCACTTCAAGATGCCTATGCGTACAACTCGTACTATGCGGTGACCGAGGCGTGGCTTAAGAGCGCTCTTGGCATTGACATCTCCGGCCGCGCCGATTGCGTCAAGGGCATGGTGTGGAGCATCACCAACATGTGCGGCACCGGTGGTTGCAGGGACTTCTTCCGTTGGGCAAACCTTTCTAACAGTATGACTGATCGCGAGTTTGTGACGGCGCTTTCCAACAGTGTGGTCAATAACGTGGCGACCAAGTATTCGAGCCAGCCCCAGTATCATGAGGGCTGGAAGAACCGCTACCGCAACGAGCTGAAGGACTGCTTGGTTTATATCGCCGAGGACGAGGCCGCTGCCGCTGCGACGCCCGTGCAGCCCGAGCCCACGCCGGCGCCCTCGCCGACGCCTGATTCGAATGACGACTCGAGCGACGATGCCAACGATGACAGGATGGATGCGCCCTCGACCGGTGCTGACGGTGATGGCTCTGCTGGTGGCACTACCAACAACGGCTCTACCTCGAACGGCTCCGTTTCGAACGGCTCTGCTGCGGGCGATTCGTCTTCAAGCTCTGCCGGCAATACGGACAGCGACGCTTCTGGTTCGACCGGCGCTGGCACCTCTAACTCATCCACCGGCTCGAGCGATTCGTCCGTTGGCACCGGCTCTAACAACGGCTCCGGCTCTGACGCAACCCCTGGTTCCGATGCTTCCAAGGATGACTCGAATAAGGCGCCGGACGTTCCCGTTGCTTCGCCGGACAAGAAGCCTTCTTTCTCCGTGCAGCTTGGTTCTACGTTGGGCTCTTCGCTGATGGCTGGCGTCAATAATGGCTCGACTCAGAACAAGGACAACTCTGATCAGGTTTCTATGGAAAAGACCGAGGCCGCAAAGGGCGACTCAAAGGACAAGGCTTCCGAGAAGGCTGAATCCGATAAGGGTCCTAGCTCTGATGAGAAGGGCGACAAGTCCGGTCAGAAGAAGGACGAGAGCAAGACCGAGGGCGAAAAGAAACAGTCCGAAGACGACGACAAGAGCGGTGCTGACAACCAGGTTCAGGAGCAAAATGACTCCAAAACGGTGACCACTACGACCACGATGACCACCACAGCCAAGTCATCTGGCGGCAATATGCCCAAGACGGGCGATCTGATTGTGATGGCGAGCCTTGCCAGTGCAAGCTTGGCCACACTGGGCGCTACGTCTATCGTAAGTGGTAAGCATAAGCTCGATCAGCAGAAGAAGGCTTCTGGGGAGGACGGCTTGGAGGAGTAATCTTCCAGATCGTTTTCTATAAGAGTTTGGGACGGGGTCCGGTGCGGCGGCATCGGCCCCCCTTTTTTTGTTGTGCAACGATTTGTTATGCCCCCTCGGGGGGCTGTTGCTACCGCTGCCCGAAACGTTTGCATGTCGATATTGTTGCGCTCTACCCGCTCGCTACAATGGGCATCGTGCTGCGTTAGAAGGAGAGTTTACGGTGTCTGAACAGGTGAATTGTGGTTTTACTCATGCGTTTGGTGCACGGTTGCTCAATCATGCGGATAGCGCAGCTCTACCGGTTGATGCACACGGCTTTTCCGATGCAATCAATCGGTGTTTACTCGTCGATAAGACTATGTTTATTGCCGATATATTGGACAGTGAAGCACCTGTTGCGCTTTGCTGTCGGCCCAAGGGTTTTGGCAAGAGCATGAATTTATCGATGCTCAAGTGCTATTTGGAACGACCTGATCGCCGGCTGCCGGATCGAAGCCTGTTCGCTGGTACCCAGATTTGGCAGGCGGGCGGCGGTCGCTATCGTGATGAGTACGCGAGTTATCCGGTCATCATGCTCGACTTTACAGCTGCCGCTTCGAGGCATGGCGCTGGTGCTGCGGCAGCAATTCGCGGGGCTGTCGTGCGCGAGTGCGCCCGATTACTGCCGCTGCTTGCCGCGCCTGATCTGTCAAGACGTGAGGTTCGTCTTATCGAGAGGGCGGCGCGTGGGGTGGCCAGCGATAAGGAGATCGATGCGGCGCTTGGCGTGCTTATTAAACTGCTCCAGGCAGCTTTCGATGAGCAGGTTGTTCTTCTGATAGACGACTACGACGCGGTATGTCCAAAGCGTTTGGACGCTAAGGACGACGGTAGCGTGGATTCCCTAGAGTCGCTCAGCCGAATGTTGTTCGACACCATTGCCGATGCCGGCGACTCGTTGCGATTGACGTGTCTGATGTGCGAACGCCCCGGTCATGCCGAGTTTGCGTTGTCCCAACGTGGGGTTTCCTATCGGTCGGCGACAGCGTTGTCGAGTTGGTGTGATCGATGGTTCGGTTTTTCGGACGACGAAGTCCAAGTGCTGTTGGATTGCATCGGTCGCAACGGCTGTCTGGATGACGCGCGTGAGTGGCTCGAGGGCTATCTGCTTGGTGGTTTTTATTGCTCGAGCCCGGAGCGCGTGGTGGACTACGCACATCGCGGTTGCGTCGCGCCCGTTCGGGCAGATCTGTATGGTTACGCCGACCGTCTGAGCGCATGCGTCGGCGACTGGAATCTCATGCGCCTGTCCGCATTGTTCGATTTACTTGAGGCGCATGGGTTTATTGAGGTGCCAGTGCATGTGCATGCCGAGGAGGCCGATGCCGCCAAGCCCGAAGATATCTGGACAGCGCTGTATCTGTCTGGATTTCTTACGACGGACATGACGGGGCATTCGGAAAACGGCGCGTGCCTTCGTTCCCTGCGTCTGCCTAACAACGAAGTGCGTCAGGCGCTCCGTCTTGTAATTCTGGAATGGTTTGAGTGCGCCGTTGAGGACGTTGGAGTTATCGACTCGTTCCATGACGGGCTGTGTCGAGGAGACGAGGACGCTGTAAAGCAAGCTTTGAGCTGTGCTATCGGCGATCTGGGCATCGATGTGGACAAATCAGATATGCCGACAGCCTATCATCTGGCGCTGCAGGGGCTTTGCTTTGGACTGTCCGGCTATTGCAATCCCAGCTCCAAGCGAAGTGGCGTCTCGGATCGCTGGGATATCCAGGTGATTCCCACCGGTCGGGTGTTTGACGTGGCCGACACGCTCGGCATGCTCGATGAGCGACCGCTCATTACGATCAACATGTTGTATGACCCTGGCGTCGATGCCCTGGGCCTGGAACTGTTAGCGGTTCAGGCGCTGCTCGACATAGAGCGCGACGGCATCGATGATATCCGCGTGCCGCGCCCCGCCGTCGGGCGCATGCGTTGGGGCTTTGGTTTTGACGGTCAGCGTGTGTCCGTGGTGTGTCAACGCCTGTAGCGGCGGGCGAAAGCCCTTTACTACTCGGCGTCCTTCAGGGGCGGCATGGGTTTCCAGTTGGGATCCTTAACGATCTTGCGGGCGTCCTTCATGCCACGGCGCAGCGCCGGAATGCCGGTCTTAAAGCACTTGTCAACGGCGGCCAGACGAATGAACTCCTTGCAGAAGGTCGCGGCGTTGCCCAGACGGAACAGCATGGGGTGATAGTCGCCGTAGATCTGCATGTAGCGGGCCAGATAACCGCGGTTGCGCATGATGTAGTAGCGGTTGGTGTCGCTCGTGGAGTTGAGCTGGCGCTTGCCGGCGATGTCCCAGTTGGAGACGGCGCGGGCGCGCTTGAGCACCACGTCGGCAACAACGGCGGCGGGGAAGTGCTGGCTGGCCACGTAGCCATAGCAGGCATCGTCGCCGTAGATGAAGAAGCGCGCATCGGGCAGGCCGATCTTGTCGACCACGCGGCGCGAGAACATGCCGCCTTCAAAGCACAGCTGGTTCATGGCGCGGTAGCCCTCGGGTCCCAGGTCCCACTTGGCGACAGGGTTGGGAATGCCGAGCGAAAGGATGAGCTGGTACTGCCAAAAGAAAGCGCCGCCGTCAAAGTCCAGGCGCGAACCCTGGATGACATCGTAGCGGTCGGTCCACTTGGCAAGACGCTCGATGCCTTCGGGGATGACGAGCACGTCGTCGTCCATCACCCAGAACCACTGGGCCCCCAGATCGTAGGCGCATTTAGTGCCAGCGGAGAAGCCGCCCGCACCGCCGCCGTTTTCGAGCTGCGGGGCGTAGATGACACGGTCGGTGCCGCCCTGCGCGTCGGGCTGCTCGGTGTCGATGCCCCACAGGCTGGCCAGGCGCTCGTTGAATGCGGTGCACATGGCCTCGGTCTCGCGCGAATTCTCGTTATCGACAATCACGATGCGCCAGGGCGTTGCCGTGAGCTCGGTCATGGAGTCGAACAGGTTGGCCAGGAGTTCCTGGCGCTTGTACGTAACGACAACGATGGCGAGCTTATCGATGGGAGCGGGAAGGGTTGAAGGCATGGGGCAATATATCCTTTCACGCGCGGCGGGCGAGCGCTGCGCGGAAGCTATCGAATACGTCCTTGGGACTGTTCTATTGTAAAGGCTCACCGCACCTTGTCGGCAAGCTTTGAATAAAACGCAGGAACCTGCCATGGGCCCGCCGCATGACGTGCGGCTACTTTGCCCGCAAGAGGCTCCATAGATTATATAAACGCCCGCTGGCGCGCTGACCCTTTGATACCATGAAACGACAGGTATTTCCTAAGGAGCACATTTGTCTACTAACGTCTCTGGCAGCCCTGTTCTGTCGCTGCTTATTCCCATTTACAATGTTCAGCGCTACCTGCGCGAGTGTCTCGATTCCGCCCTGGCACAGACGCTCAAGGATATTGAGATCATCTGCATTAACGACGGGTCGACCGACAACTCGCCGGCGATTATTCGCGAGTATATGGAGCACGATAGGCGCGTCAAGATGATCGACAAGGCCAACAGCGGCTACGGCGACTCGATGAACCACGGTCTGGAGATGGCGCGCGGCAAGTACGTGGGCATCTTGGAGTCCGATGACTTTATGGCGTCCGACGCACTCGAAAAGCTTGTCTCGGCCGCCGATAGCAATAATGCCGACTTCGCGAAGGCGAACTTTGATTTCTACTGGTCTAAGCCCGAGGAGCGCCGTTCGCTGCACGAGATGTTTAAAGCCAAGGACTGTGGCAAGCCGGTGCACCCGAGCGATACGACGCAGTTCTTTAAGCAAAAGCCGTCGATTTGGTCGGCCGTGTACCGTCGCGATTTTCTTGAGCGCAACGGCATTACGTTCCTGCCGACTCCGGGGGCATCCTTTCAGGACACGTCATTCGCCTTTAAGGTGATCGCGTGCGCCGATAAGGCTGTTTACCTTCATGATGCCGTGTTGTCTTATCGCCAGGACAACGAGAATTCCTCGGTCAATTCTTCGGCTAAGGTCTTTTGCGTCAATACCGAGTATGCCGAGATTGAGCGTTGGATTCGAGAGGATTATGCCCGCGACCACGCAAGTGATGACGTCGCGCGCATGCTCAAGTTCAACCAACTCATTAAGTACGATTCGTATATGTGGAACTACGTGCGCTTGGCGCCTAAGTTCTATAAGGAGTTCCTGGTTCAGATGGCCAAGGAGTTCCAAGCGGCCTTGGACGCGGGGGAGTTTTCGCTTGACGATCTCAAGCCGTGGAAGCGCGCAAATCTCGCTGCCATCCTCAAAGATCCTGAGGGCTGGGTTGACGAGCATCCGAGTTTTGCGACGGATGGTGCCTTGGGGCGTGCTAAGTATTACGCCTCGGTTGGAGGCCCAGGCGTGGTTGCTGCCTTCCTCATCGAATCGCTGAGGGGGTAGGTCGACATGGGAGAGACTTTGACCCCCAAAGCGACCATTGTCGTCCCCGTTTACAACTCTGCGCGCTCCATTCAGCGATGCCTCGATTCGCTGTTGGCTCAGTCCGAGCGCTCGATTCAGGTTGTCTGCGTCAACGACGGTTCGACTGATGATTCGTTGAACGTGTTGCGCCAGGTCGCGCAGGCCGACGATCGCGTACTGGTGATTGACCAGGAAAATGCGGGTGTCTCGTGTGCTCGAAATGCCGGTATCGATGCCGCCGAGGGCGAGACCGTCTTTTTTGTGGACGCCGACGATTACATCGATGCCCAGACGGTCGAGCGCGTACTGCATGCCATGGAGTCTGCAGATGTCGAGGCCGCCGTTTTTGGCGGCGTCTGTGAACCAGCCGATGCTGCCCCCAAACGCGTTCAGCAGCTCATGAGCCCCAAAGCTGGTACCTTCGGCGCCCGTGATCCCCAACTGCTGTTTCATTCGAATGCGCAGCCCTATGCCTGCCGTGCGGCTTTTTCGCGCGAGCTGCTCAATCGCGAAGGCATTCGCTTCGCCCCCGGTTTGGCTTTGGGAGAGGACGTCGTCTTCCAATTTGCGGCTTATGCGCTTGCCCGCAAGACCGTCGTCATGCCGGACAAGTTCTACCACTACGTGATGGAGAGCGAATCGGCGACGCACGAGTTCAACAGTGCCGAGGCTCGCGCCAAAAAGCTTGACGCCCACATGAGGATGCTCGAGGAAGTCTTGGAGGACTGGGCGGCCTACGGTCTTTTGGACCTGTGCCCCGGCGAGCTGATAACTTGGTTTTTGGACCTCATTGTGTTCGACCTGGCGCGCTTGGATGCCGATGACTTCCATCGCGTGGCGGCTCGCGTCAACATGGACCTCACGACGTTTTTGGGAACGGAGTGGGCGGATATGCCTGCTAAGGGCGCCGTTCGCCGTGTCGCCCATAAGCTCGTTGTGGCGACCTCGGGCGTTTCGATGGCAGACGCCACGTTGTTCTATCTTTCGACCCGTGGTCTCAAGGCCTGCCTGGAGCGCTTTCTCTAGTTCCAAGCGCTGCCGCCCGCCGCAACTCGGCTGCTAAAATAACCCTGTTACACGCTATTCAATAGGAGGTTCTCTTGCAGAACTCTGATACCCCTAAAGTTTCGCTGCTTGTTCCCATCTGCAATGTTGAGCGCTACCTGCGCGAGTGCCTCGATTCCGCCGTGGCGCAGACGCTCAAGGACATCGAGATCATCTGCATCAACGACGGCTCCACCGATAGTTCGCCAGATATCATCCGCGAGTACATGGAGCGCGACCCCCGTGTAAAGATGATCGACAAGGCCAACAGCGGCTACGGCGACTCGATGAACCGCGGCCTGGAGATGGCGCGCGGCGAGTACGTGGGCATCCTTGAGTCCGATGACTTTATGTTTGAGGATTCGCTCCAAAAGCTGGTCGCCAAGGCCGATGCTGAACATGCCGATGTGGTAAAGGGCGACTTTTACCTGTATTGGTCCACGCCCAGCGAACGCCGTGAGCTGTTTGGGATCATCGACGAGCATATGACGGGCGCCGCTTATCGCCCCGTCGATCGCCCGGGCATCTTCTACCGCAAACCTTCCATTTGGTCGGCTATCTATCGGCGCGAGTTCCTCAACGACAATCAGATTCGGTTCCTTCCCACGCCGGGTGCCTCGTATCAGGATGCGGGTTTTAACTTTAAGGTCTGGGCATGCGCCGAGCGTGCCGCGTTTATTGCGGACCCCATTTTGTGCTATCGCCAGGATAACGAGAAGAGCTCCGTTAATTCGCCTAACAAGGTGTTTTGCGTGTGCGACGAATATGCCGAGATGCAACGCTTTTTGGATGAACGCCCCGAGCTTAAGGCTCAGCTTCAGGGCATTTTAATGCGCATGAAGGTCGATACGTACCGTTGGAATGATGAGCGCCTGGTCGATGAGTTGCGCGAGCAGTTTTGGGAGAAGGCCTCTCCCGAGCTCAAGTCCGATTGGGATGCCGGTCGCTTTGACCTGTCGCTGTTCGATCCGCGTGGCGAGACCGACTTGCGCCTGATGGTCAAGTCGCCCCGCGCCTATATCGATTCGCGCTTTGGCTTTAAGAAGCCGGGCAAGATCAATACGTTTAAGCACTACTTCAAGATCGGCGGGCTGCCGCTGGTCTGGCGCGTGCTGACGTATCAGCGCACCTACGGTGATAATCCGCACCCCGATGACGTTCCGGTCGCACAGTAGGAGCACTTGACTATGGCTACCCCCAAGATTTCCGTTGTCGTTCCCATCTATAACGTGGAGGAGTGCCTGGCCTGGTGCCTGGACTCCCTGCTTGCGCAGGACATGCCCGATTGGGAAGGCGTGCTGGTCAACGACGGCTCGCCGGACGGCTCGCGCGATATCGCGGCTACCTATTGCGAAAAGGACGCGCGCTTTACGCTGGTCGATAAGGAGAACGGCGGCCTGTCGAGTGCGCGTAATGCAGGCATCGCCGCGTCCACGGCGTCTATCGTTGCGTTCTTGGATTCCGATGACCGGTTTACGCCCGATGCATGCCGCGTGATCGTCGATGCCTTTGAGCGCGAGGACTGCGTTGTTTTGACCTTTGGTGCGAATCCGTATCCGCTGGAGGCGGGGTATCCGTGGCTTAACTATGTGCTGAGCCCGCGCGATGTGTCGTTTGAAGGCTATAGCTCTGACCTGCTGTTTAAGGAAGCATCTCGCCCCTTTGCATGGCGCACCGCCTGCAAGCGTGAGTTTTTGCTGGGTAACGGGATCGTGTTCGACGAAACCGTCAAGTATGGCGAGGACCAGGTCTTCGATTTTGCCGTGTACGGTCGTTCGCGTAAGACCGCGCTTATCTCGAACAAGCTGTATGACTACCGTGTCGCGCGCAAGGGCTCGCTTATGGACACTATGCGCTATGACGACGAGACGCGACTGCTGGAGCACGTGAAGATTTACTCCGCGGTGATGGCTGACTGGCAGCGCGACGGTCTCGATGTACAGCATGCCGAGGACCTGGCGTACTTCCTCTGCGATCTGGTGCTGTACGATGCGCTCAGGTTGCTGGGTTCGGACTGCGGCAAGGTGTTTGCCGCCGTTGCCACGGCGCTTGCCGGTTCTGCCGTGGGCAGCGATGCTGCGCTCGCACAATGCGCTCCTTCTGTTGCCGCTATGGTGCGTGCGGCGCTTACCAGCAAGGCCCCCAATGCCCGTGAGTGCAAAAAGCTCATGTTCGATTACGACGTCTTGAGGTTTGGGTGTCTGGGTGCCTGCAAGCGCATGGCAGCGAACGCCCTGGGAAAGCGAGAAGTGTAGATGAGTATCAAGCGTTTGGCACTTTGCCGCAGTCAGGGCCGTCTGTTTGTGCTGCTTCGTTTTGCCGGTCAGGATGTCGCCGCGCTTATTGAGCGGGAGGGTTCTCAAGCGTTTGCCCATGCGACGACGAGCGGTTCTTCTGTGCCGTCGCTGGCGTTCCCGGTCGATCATGGCCGTGTACTGGCGCTTTGCCCTTCCGTTTCCGATTACGAGCGCGAGCTCGCCGTCTTGGCGCTTCCCTTTCTGGACGGCTCTACGATTGACGTCACATTTGCATCCGGTGACCAAAGGTTGGGCTCAATTCGCCTCGATAGCCGCGTGGCCAAGCTGGAATCCAAGATTAACTACAAAGCTAAGCCTGCGCTGTGTGCGCTTATCCGCGATGCGCAGCGTGGCGAACACTGCGGCCTCTACGAGATCGATGCCATTCGCTATTTGCCGGCAGACGCCGGCGCGGTGTGGCGCTATGAGGTTACCTGGGCGGGAGACCCCCAGTGCGCACCTGAGCTCCTGATCTTCGATACGCATATGAACGCCATCGATGTTACCGTGCATGTGTTTGAGTCGCAGGTCGATGTGCCGCAGCAGGACGGATGCCGTGTCAATAAAACGTATCTGAGCGTAGAGATGCCTCGGGATATACGAGATTTTGTCGCGATTGTGAGCGATCCCACGGGCCTAATCCAGAGCGGTTTTTGCGCCATGGATGGTCGCCTGTACAACGGCATGGTTGACGACAGCTGGAACCGCATGAAGGACGCGCGTGCAGACGACGCAGCTTATCGACGTTGGTTTGAGCAACATCGCGCAAAGCCGGGCGATATGGCGTGCCAGCGTGTCGCTTCGGCGGCCTTTGCCTATAGGCCGCTCGTGAGCATTGTGGTGCCGTGCTACAAGACTGATCGGGTCTACCTGCGCGAGCTGCTGGACTCGGTGCTAGCCCAGAGCTATGACAACTGGGAATTGCTCCTTATGGATGCCTCGCCTGAATGGGATGCGGTGGCCAATCTTGCGGCGGATGCCAATGACGAGCGCATCCGTCGCATCGAGCTTCCCGGCAACGGCGGCATTGTGGTCAACACCAACGCTGGTATTGAGCAAGCGACGGGCGACTACATCGCGTTCTTGGACCATGATGACATCCTGGAACCGGACGCGTTATTCCACTATGTTGCCGCGTTGAACAAGGCTGCCGAGGGCGAGCGTCCCCAGGTCCTGTTCTGCGACGAGGACATGTTCCAAAAAATGGGGGAGTGGGGCCAGCCGGTCTTTAAGACTAAGCTCAACGTCGACCTGCTCTATAGCCATAACTGCGTGACGCATTTTCTGATGGTGGAGAAGGCACTCATCGACCGTATTGGCATGTCGCCGGAAGACGTCGCGGGCGCCCAGGATTACGACCTTACGCTTCGCTGCCTTGCGGCGGACGCGCGGTTTGAGCATGTTGCGCATGTGCTGTATCACTGGCGCGTGCATCCGGGATCGACCGCCGATGGCTCTGCCGATAGCAAGCCGTATGCTATTGAAGCCGGTCGTCTTGCGCTGCAGCGCCACTTTAACGCGCTGGGCATTTGCGGAACGGTTGAGGATACCGAGACGCCGTTTGTCTACCGCATGCGCTATGCGCTGCCGGAGCCTGCGCCGCTGGTGAGCATTGTGATTCCCACCAAGGATCACATTGAGACGCTTGACGCCTGTGTGATGTCGATCGCCCGGAAGGCAACGTATGCCAACTACGAGATTGTCTTGGTGGAGAACAACAGCGAAGCCCCGGAGACGTTTGCGTATTACGAAACCCTGCCGGAACGCGTGGCTGCGGCATCCGAAGGCAAGGGTATCGCGCGCGTTGTGTACTGGCCGGGTGAGTTCAATTACTCCCAGATCATTAACTTTGGCGTGGAGCATGCCAAGGGCGACTATCTGCTGCTGCTCAACAACGATACCGAGGTCATAAGCCCCGACTTTATCGAAGAGATGATGAGCTATCTGCAGCGTCCCGATGCGGGCGTGGTGGGCGCTAAACTCTACTTTGCCGATCATCTGGTGCAGCATGCCGGCATTTTGGTTGGCGTGCGTGGCGCACTTGCCCATGCTAACCAGGACTTCTCGGCAAAGCGCGAGGGCTATCTTGCCCGCGCTGTGCGCCCCGGTAACTTCAGCGCCGTAACGGGTGCCTGCCAGATGGTCCGACGCGACGTATTTGAGCGGGTCGGCGGCTACAACGAGGAATTCGCCGTCGGCTTTAACGACGCAGACTTTTGCCTGCGCGTGTGGGAGGCGGGCTACCGCACAATCTTTACACCCTATGCCGAGCTGTACCACTACGAGTTCACCTCGCGCGGTAGGGAAGAGGCCAACGAGGGAAAACTGCGCCGCTGGAAGCGCGAACAGGCACTGTTCATGCAGCGCTGGCCTGAGTTCTTCTTGACGGGCGATCCGTGGTTGGGGCCGAACATATCCGCTGAGAGCGAGTTTTTCTCGCTTTAGACAATGGTTTAATTGCTGTCGAGAGCTGCTAAGGCCACTAAGGGCTATGCCTATCTGGCGCAACTGGTCGGTTACTCCATTTGGCAGCGCGCCAACTTGCATCGTGTCGAAAGTGCCAACGTGAGCGAGCGCGATGTTATCGAAGGCATTGCGCTGGCAGAGGCTCGTTTTCACGATGTTGTTCACGAGCCCGCGATTTCTAGACTTGGACTCAAAGATATCAAATACCTTTTGGCCATGTGCGAGGATAAGCAGCAGTCCAAATCATCTGAGATTGCTAAACGTATGGGTAAAAAGACCAATGAGGTCAGAGCTCTATTAGGGCTAAGCTGCTACAAAGAGAGGTTATTCAGGCTCCACAGAGGGGCTACGTGCAGTTTGTCGTGCCGGACCTAGATATCTATCTGCGAGAGAATGCCGCGGAGATTCTCGAGCGGTTCTAAATTGAGGCATGAATAGCCGCCGGTTAACTGCCTTTGTCGACTTGGCTCGCGTCCCCCCCCAATCTAGTAGACTTTAAACCGTTGCTAGATTAGGGGGATTTTCAATGAAACGCTCCATGAAACTGGTTTCTGCGAGGACCTCGTGCTGGTGGGGGACGTAAGCACCGGCAAGACGCACATGGCCTCGGCGCTGTGCATGCTGGCGTGCGAGCGGAGGATGGAGGCCCGCTTCTTCACCGCGTCATCGCTCGTCATGCGGCTGCGGCGCGCCCGCGACGAGGGGCGCCTTGACCGTGAGGCCGCGCTCATCGGCTGCGCTAGGCTGCTCGTCATCGACGAGCTCGGCTTCCTGCCGCTGGATCCCGACGGCGCGCGCGCTCTTCTAGGTGTTCGCCGACGCCTACGAGCGGCAGTCGGTGGTCATCACCACGAACCTGGAGTTCAGCCGGTGGGGCGCGGTGTTCGGCGACGACCAGATGGCGGCGGCCGTGCGCATCGCCAGGGCCACGGCCATGTGGGTCTTGCCCCTGCCGGTCTTGCCGAAGAACACGAGGTCCTCGCGGGCGCCGACGAAGCCCAGCGAAAGCATGTCGTCGCGGCCCCAGCCCTCGGAGAACCGCACGTGCGACCAGTCGAACCCCTCGGCCGACTTGTGCACGGGGAGCCTCGCCTGCCTGAGCAGCCGTGCCCTCTTGGTCGCGTCCCTGTGCGCGAGCTCGGCCTCGAGCATGGCCCTGCAGCCCGCCACCTGCGTCCTCTATCTTGTCCACGTCGATCATTCCCTCCTGCCTTTGCTCGTTGCCGATACGACGCACCGACAACGTTAAGGCATGCGGTCTGGTCGGCGTGGCCGTGCTCAAAACCGAAAAACTATCGTGCTCAATTCTGAAAATCGGATGTGACCAAACCCGCAATCACGACGTTAACAAACACAAATAGGCCGGCGCCAACGACAGGCTCGCCCCGTCGAGGCGGGCTGGGATATAATTTCCTAGAAGGAGGCCAAGGGAGGTTCGATGAAGAAGGGCATGAGCATCAATTCCCTCATGAAGCACATGAGGACGAATCACGGTATGGAGGATTTGCGGGGGAGCGACAGAAAGATACTGCTGAGAAACATGGGCTATTTCCATGGCTATAAAGGCTTCCGGTTTGTCCGAAAGCCCAAAAATGCGCTCCCCCTCCCTTCGTTCGATGCACTCATGGACATATACGGGTTCGATTCCGCCATCAAGGCTGCAATCTACCCGGAGATAATGTTCATCGAAACGGCGGTTAAAAACATAGTCTTGGCCAGAATACTTGAGAACATAGAGGACCCCGGGCTGGCGACCTTCTTAAAGCGCGGCCTCCGGACATGCAGGGATGTCAACGGAAGGGTCGTGAACGGGCAGATGGGGGAAAAGCTCAAGCTCAAGAGCCAGCTTCAGAACATCGTGAGACGGAGTTACAAAAACGATCTCGTGAAGCATTATGTCGATCGCGACGATGACGCGCCCGTTTGGAGCATTTTCGAGGTGATGACCCTCGGCGATCTCACAAGCGTATGCAGAAGCCTTCCCGATGAAATCCTCGCCGATATCGCAAGCGACCTAGGTCTCTTACATGCGAACCCCGGCATCGTCATCAACATCGTCGAGACGATTCGTCCCTTAAGGAACGCGGTCGCCCATAACGGGGCGGTATTTGATTCGAGGTTCAGCCAATCGGTTAAGTATCCCAAGACCGACAGAAACCTGACCGCGGTTGGCGAGCTTCTCGATGAGGATCTTTCTATCGGGTACAGGTTGAATTTCAATTCCATAATCGACTACATCGTTCTCCTGGCCTACCTATTGACCTTGCTAACGCATCAGAAGAAGCGTTCCAGAGATTTTCTTCGGAAATGCCTGCGGGAGCTCGAGAAGCTCGAGAGCGCTGTCGGGGTTGATACGTACATGATGATCGTCGGAAGCGGTGACCGGCAGAAATACGGATTTATTGAGGGGTTCATCGATGGCTACGGGCGCAAGCGGTGACGTTCCTTCCGTGTGCTAATATGTGCAGAGAGAAACGGCGAAACGCCGTGGGAGGGGCCGATCAGTCGACTCCTCCCTTTTAATATGAGTTGAACATTGCCAAGAGGCAAAACCGGCCCGGCCGCCCACGGAGCTACCGCGCACGGCCGGGCCTACCTATCTTCACCCTGCGACCGCGCCGCTGGAGGGCGTGTCTGCTCGACGCACGTTCGGCATTCTAATATCCGCGCGTGGCCTTCTCGGCTGCGCATTTCGTTGCTACGGCTGGGGGCCTCGCGGCGAAATCGGAGTCTTTATGCGGGCATGGCGGTCTCCCGCCGCCCAGAAAAGGGACTCGGATGGCCTCCCAACGGCCTCGAGCGCGGCGCGCGCCGGGGTCGGAACCCGTGTCCGGGGGCGGCGGCGCGCTACGCCGCCGCCATCCCGGCTATGGCCCACACCCAGCACGCCATCTCGCGCGCCGTGGCGCAGTTGGCCATGCACGGCCTCTTGCCGGCGGCGGCCATGGCCTCCCTGCGGTCGATCAGCCTGCGGTTGCACTTCGTCGCGTGGCGCCGCGTCGCGGGGCGACCTCTGACCTGTATCGTTTTTTCGGACACGCGGGCTGGAGGGATCGTGTGGCCGCGATGCCCTAGACTGCATTCAAGCCGATGGACGGAAGGATTGCCTCATGGTCGCCAATCAGAAGAAGTACACCGACGAGTTCAGGCGGGAGACAGCCGACTACGTCATCTCCACGGGGCGCCCCATAACCCAGGTCTGCGGGGAGCTCGGGCTCAACCCCAAGACGGTGAACGACTGGGTGCTCAAGCGCAAGCGCGAGTTGGGGGGCGAGCCCGACCCGAGGGCCGAGGAGCGCGAGCTTCGCGAGGCGAGGAAGCGCATACGCGAGCTCGAGGCGGAGAACGCGTTCCTAATAAAAGCCGCGGCCTTCTTCGCCAAAGAGCAGGCACTCTAGCCAGGTACAGGCTCATGGAGGCGGAGAAGGGCAACTTCACGGTGGCGATGATGGCCAAGGTGCTGGGGGTGAGCCGGTCGGGCCACTGCAGCTGGGTTTCCAACGGCTGCCCCGTCGACGACTGGTCCGAGGCGCGCGACGCCGTGCGGCGCGTGTGGCTCGAGTCCGACAGGCGCTTCGGCGCGCGGTTCGTGAAGTGCTTCCTGCCCGACGGCCTGCGCGGCATCACGCTGTACCGTGTGCGCAAGTGCATGCGCGAGCTGGGGATCCGCGGCTGCACGCCGTACAAGTCGAAGAGGACGACGGTCCCCGACAGGGACGCCAAGCCAAGGCCCGACCTGATCAGGCGGGACTTCACGAGCCCGGTGCCCACCTACAAGCTCGTCGGCGACATCACCTACCTGCGCACCGGCCAGGGCTGGCTCTACCTGTCGACGGTGATCGACCTGAACACCCGCATGTTCGTGGGCTGGTCGCTGTCCGAGCGCATGACCGCCGATATCGTCGTCAGCGCCCTCGAGAGCGCGCGTGCGCGCGGGTACGTGGCAGAGAACGCCATATTCCGCTCGGACAAGGGGGCGCAGTACACCAGCCGCAAGCTCGCTGAGTGGGCCAGGGGCAACCATGTGCGCCTCTCTTGCAGCCGTACCGGCAACTGCCACGACAACGCCGTCGCAGAGTCGTTCTTTGCGACGCTGAAAAATGAAATGTACCACCGCAGGAGCTTCGCCACCAGAACACAAAGGACGCCCGGCTGGTCAGGTCGGCGTTCGCGACGCTCTCCTTCCCGATCTCGGACATCGAGGTCTTCCACACGGACCGCGGCAGCGAGTTCGACAACGCCGAGATCGACCTGATGCTCGAGGCCTTCGGCATAGAGAGGTCGCTGTCGGCCATGGGCTGCCCCTACGACAACGCCGTCGACGAGTCGACCAACAGGATACTGAAGGCCGAGCTCGTCCACCGCGAGACGTTCGGCACGACGCGCGAGCTCCGGGTCAAACTCTCGGACTACGTGCACTGGTGCAACAATTTCAGGATCCACTCGACGCTGGGCTACATGTCGCCGGTCGAGTTCAGGGAGGCGGGGCTGTCCCTCCCGGAATCGTCCAAATAGGTGTTGCCAATCCAACCGCCTCTTTGATTATCAGCCGGGGCTATCTCGGTTTTTTGATTGGGGCGGTTGTTATGTTGCTGAATCTTTAAGGGACGAAGATTGTATTTCAAAGGCCCACGATGTGCATCTGGTCACTCATATCTTTTCGAGACAGAACGATAAGAAGCTATATGATTCTCTTGTTTAAAGATGGTGAGTTCGACGATTCCCAGATTCCAAGAACTATTAGGTCTTTCCTAGACCCCCCTCTTCTTGCTCATTAGAAGATTCAAAGACGCGCGCGAGCGTTGCATACTGGCGTTTGATTCATGAAGACCACGCTCTATTTTTCTTGAATGCGTTAGCCAGGCTACTCTTTCGATGAAGCCCCAGACGCCTCTGATACAAGCGAAACATGGGGCTTTTTGCTGTATTTCGCGGCTGCGTACACGCTTTCGTCGTCCGTCACGTGCTTAAACGAATTGCGTGCTTCAGTGGATTTTCGTGTTACTGGCACTTGCGCTGTTTGGGGCGCCGCTAATTGCTTCAAAAACTAGAGCTAGCACTGTGTCCATGGAAGGACGAAAAAACAAAAGTTTGCTGAGAACGTAACCTGCTTTTTATAAGAGCAGGTTTCTGCCTGCCTTTATAACAATTCCCGCGCTTCGAATAACTGGACTTCCGATGCAGAGGAGATTGTAAGATAATCTTCTCTTAGTAACATTATTTGTGACGGGGGATTCAATATGAAAAAGGCATTGCGTGCCTCAACAGCTTTTTCTCTTGCTGGTCTTTTGACCATTTCATCCTTGATGGGTCCTGTGGCTGCTGCCTACGCTGCGAGCAACGTCCCGTCTGCGGACGCTGCCGTGGACGCTGCTACTGCAGACGATGATGGCGAGGCCTCGCGTGATGCGGGTTCTGTTGATGTCGACGCTGCTGATGATTCATCGCCGGCAACGAACGTTGACGAATCGGCTGATGAGGATTTTGGCGTTGATGTATCTGAGAACCATCAGCAGGCTGAACCGGTCGATTCTTCTTTCCAGTATGTATATCTTGCCTACCCGAGCCTTTCCAGCGGGACTGATCAGGTCGTTGCCTTTGCTACTCCCGATGACGGCGATAGCCTTGCCTCCGCAACTCTCAACTATGTAAGTGCCAATGGGGTTCAGGGGACTATTGAAGCATCTGCAACGGCTGATAATTCTGCTGCTTTTATTTTTGGTTCGCAGTTGGAATCTAATACATATTTCCTCACATCGATAACCTATGCTTTGCAGGGCGATGGCTCTGAGCATGAGGTGGATCTTTCTGACAGGGATTATTCGTTTACGGTCATTAATGGCTCCGTGAGCTCCGAGGGCACTTCTGTTTACTATGCGGACGGCGATGGCAATGCCGTTGAAGCCCAGTCGATTCAGCAGGCATTGGAATGCGCCGATTCACCCGATGGCATTTCCACCTATGCTGAGCGCTCCGCGCGTAATGTGGGGGTTATTGCACTTGACGCGGGACATGGCGGGGTGGATTCTGGCGCTCAGGGTAATGGCAAGAGTGAAGCCGACCTTACCTGGAAGATCATGACAGCCTGCAAAAATAAACTTGAAGCTTACGGCTTTAAGATCGTTCTTGCGCGCGAGCAGTCTGGCTACTATCCCAGCAATGATTATCTTTACCGCGTACAGCGCTGCATTGATCAGGACGCGCAGGCCTTTGTTAGCTTTCACATCAACTCTGGGTCTTCTGGGGCTCACGGCGCAGAAGTTTATGCTCCTACCGCAAATGGCACCGACTACACGCAGGTCTCTGTTGAGCTTGCCAACAAGGTCATGAACAACCTTGCTGCTATGGGACTAACATACCGCGGCGTATTTCAAATGGAGGTAGGCGACGAGTTCGCCGTTATCCGCTGCGCTCGCGAGCAGGGAATTCCAGGTATTCTTATCGAACATGGCTTTATCTCGAATTACGGTGATGTGGCCAACTATTTCTCGGACGATGGTTGCCGCCGTCTTGGCGAGGCTGACGCTGCCGCAATCATCGCGCAGTTCCCGCATCCCTACTCCGTCAATGGAATTTCCTTCTCGGAAGAACTGGGACATGCGGGGTCAACGGTAAAAATCGGTGTAAATGTTAGCGGCAAGACTGATGGCCTTAGATATAAGTTTGTTTGGCATAGGGCTGGGTCTGATTGGAGTGATTCCAATTGGGGTGTAATCGGTCAAGACTTAACTTCGCCGTCGATTTCTTGGACCCTGCCCCAGGCTGGTGAATATGAGATCTATGCTGATGTCATTGACTCCAATGGATATGTGACTAGCACTTCTAAATACAAAGTTGTTAATTGGTCTCTTGAGTCGCTCGAAGTCTCGGGCGACGCCCGCTGCGGCAAGCCGGTCAAGCTGCAGGCCAAGGTGTCCGGCGACGCCTCCGGCCTCAAGTACAAGTTCGTCTGGGAGAAGGGCGGCTGGGCCAAGTGGGGCGTCGCCCAGCAGCCCTCCGCTTCCTCCTCCTGCGAGTGGACCCCGACCGAGCCGGGCGAGTACACCGTCTACCTCGACGTGATCGACGGCTCCGCCGAGAGGCACCTGACCCGCAAGGTCACGGTCGGCGAGCGCTGCTCCGTCGAGTCGCTCGAAGTCTCGGGCTCCGCCCTCTGCGGCAAGCCGGTCAAGCTGCAGGCCAAGGTGTCCGGCGACGCCTCCGGCCTCAAGTACAAGTTCGTCTGGGAGAAGGGCGGCTGGGCCAAGTGGGGCGTCGCCCAGCAGCCCTCCGCTTCCTCCTCCTGCGAGTGGACCCCGACCGAGCCGGGCGAGTACACCGTCTACCTCGACGTGATCGACGGCTCCGCCGAGAGGCACCTGACCCGCAAGGTCACGGTCGGCGAGCGCTGCTCCGTCGAGTCGCTCGAAGTCTCGGGCTCCGCCCTCTGCGGCAAGCCGGTCAAGCTGCAGGCCAAGGTGTCCGGCGACGCCTCCGGCCTCAAGTACAAGTTCGTCTGGGAGAAGGGCGGCTGGGCCAAGTGGGGCGTCGCCCAGCAGCCCTCCGCTTCCTCCTCCTGCGAGTGGACCCCGACCGAGCCGGGCGAGTACACCGTCTACCTCGACGTGATCGACGGCTCCGCCGAGAGGCACCTGACCCGCAAGGTCACGGTCGGCGAGCGCTGCTCCGTCGAGTCGCTCGAAGTCTCGGGCTCCGCCCTCTGCGGCAAGCCGGTCAAGCTGCAGGCCAAGGTGTCCGGCGACGCCTCCGGCCTCAAGTACAAGTTCGTCTGGGAGAAGGGCGGCTGGGCCAAGTGGGGCGTCGCCCAGCAGCCCTCCGCTTCCTCCTCCTGCGAGTGGACCCCGACCGAGCCGGGCGAGTACACCGTCTACCTCGACGTGATCGACGGCTCCGCCGAGAGGCACCTGACCCGCAAGGTCACGGTGGAGGGTACTCCAATTATGGGAAGTCTGCAGACTTCAGTTGATGCTATGGTGAACTTATATGAATCAACAGGACATACATATCCCTCAGACGAATTTGTTTCAAAGGGAGCACCTACTATTCGTGATTTTTGTTCATTAATTGTTGAAGCCGCTGTTTCTGAAGGGGTTCGTCCGGAAGTTGTTTTTGCTCAGGCTATGCTTGAGACTGGATGGTTGCAATTTGGAGGTTCCGTAAAGCCGAATCAGTGCAATTTCGCCGGACTGGGCGCCGTCAATCAACAATCGGGAGGCGCTAGATTTGACGATGTATATCAGGGCTTGCTTGCCCAAGTCCAGCATCTTAAAGGATATGCTACTGGTGCGGCGTTGAATAACACTTGTGTGGATCCTCGATATGAAGTCCTTCAGTCTAAGGGTTTTCTCGGAGTTGCGCCATATTTGGAAGATTTAAACGGCCGCTGGGCTGTTCCGGGTGACACATATGGTCAGAATATTGCGCGCATTATTTCTTTAATTGGCTAATATCAATATGAATTCTCTAGGTCGACTGCGCTGGTTGTAGTCGACCTTACTTGTATGGTAAATCTTGGCCTTAAATTGTTACTTGCTAGCAATATTATGTTGGAGTGAACTATCGGGGAGGTTCTATATGCATTTCTTTAGAAGTAAGGCTGTCCGTGTCGCTTTTTTCTTCTTTTATTTCTGTTTGGCCGTAACTCCTTGCTTTGGTTTGAGTGAAGCGGGCCTGTCTCCATCACAGATTGAAGATTCAACACGGGCCGATGATTTAAGTGCAACTTCGCCGGTTTCAGAGGACTACTCCGTCGACGGCCTCTCGGCCAAGGCGTCCGATGGCGGGTCTCCTCTCCTGGGCGACCGCTGCTCGCTCGGCCTGACCGCGTCCGGCAACTCGGGCTCGGTCCGCTATAAGTTCGTCTGGGAGCAGGGCGGCTGGTCCAGGTGGGGCACCATCCGCCAGCTCGGGCCCGAGGCCTCCTGCGATTGGGTGCCGGAGGTCGCCGGCGACGTCAACATCTTGGTCGACGCCGTCGATTCGGCCGGCAACGTGAGGACCTGGAGGTTCCCCGTCAGGGTGGATGCCTGTCGCCTTTCCGTGAGCGGCGGGGATACGCTCGAGTGGAGCGGCGGAATGAAGGTCGATATCTCCGCCGCCGCGGCTCCCGGCGCAAAGATTAAATTCCTTTGGGAACGGGGCTCATGGTCCAAGTGGGGCGTCATCCAGGCAGCATCTGAGTCCGCCGCCTGTACCTGGACGCCCCCGTCTTCCGGCTCCTATACTCTCTATGCCGACGTCACGGTCGGCGGGCTCACGTCGACGTCAAGACTCCCCGTTCGCATCTCAGAGGACTACTCTGTCGACGGCCTCTCGGCAAAGGCGTCCGATGGAGGGTCTCCTCTCCTGGGCGACCGCTGCTCGCTCGGCCTGACCGCGTCCGGCAACTCGGGCTCGGTCCGCTATAAGTTCGTCTGGGAGCAGGGCGGCTGGTCCAGGTGGGGCACCATCCGCCAGCTCGGGCCCGAGGCCTCCTGCGATTGGGTGCCGGAGGTCGCCGGCGACGTCAACATCTTGGTCGACGCCGTCGATTCGGCCGGCAACGTGAGGACCTGGAGGTTCCCCGTCAGGGTGGAGAGAAATCTATCTAACTTCACTTCAATAGATTTGAAATCTGATTCATCCAATTTGTGCGTAGGGGATACGCTTTCAATTACACCTCGGATTACCATCCGAAAGAATAATCAGATTTCATACAAATATGTTTGGATGCGGAACAACTGGGCTGAATGGGGTGTGATTGACTCCGGCAGAGGTAAATCCTCAATTGACTGGAGAGTCGATAAATCTGGCGCTGTCACCGTTTTTGTTGATGTTATTGATGAGGCCAACGATCAGACGATGACCTCGAAGACTGAATGCTCGATTGGCTCCGAGAAGTGGAATTACGAGTCCCTGAGTTCTTCTGCAACGCTTGTCAGGCCTAATGAAAGCACTGAGATCGATGCTAGATGCTCGGGTGATACTAATTACTTACAGTATAAGTTCGTCTGGAATAAGAATAATTGGGCTGACTGGGGCGTTGCTCAACAGGGCACAAGTTCACACTTGCAATGGGCTCCAAAAGACGCCGGAGACTATGAATTGATCTGTGACGTTTCGGGGTCAGATGGAGTTGTCCAAACAAAAAGAACAATCATTAGCTGTTGGGATTTCTCGAGGATTACTGCAATTTCGACTGATGGCAATAATTCTTGGGGAGTTCGAGCTGATTTGGGAACGCTTGCAGCTGAAAAATCTGGACAATTTCAGTTTAAATTTGTTTGGGCCAAGTCCGACTGGAGTAAATGGGGTGTTCTAAAAGAATTTTCCAGTGTGAATGACGCTTATTTCAATCCCTCTGCACTTGGATTGCAAGATGGTTATTACGATCTTTACTGCGATGTCTTGCTTCCTGATGGCACTCTCCAGTCGAAGTCGACTCAGATTTACTACAGCCCATTTGGCAGCTCAACGGTTTTGGGGGTTAGTCGTATTGGACTCGTCACTTGGCTTACGACGCATCAATTTGATGGCTATTATTTAGGAACGAGATATTCCGGTGGCTTCTCCTATGATAGTTGCCTTTACCCAAAAGGTGCCCCGAGATGGGATGGCTATACTGGCATGAATTGCACTGGCTTCGTGGCCCATGCTTATGCTGCGGTTGGTGGCGATGTCAATCGTATTGCGCAGAATAATAATCACTCTCCTTGGGCTGGGGGGCCAGGCGGTGGCGGCTATATTAACGCTTGGAGATGGTATGGCTATGCTCGAGATTTGGGATGCAAAATGTATGAGTTCCGTACTGTCCAAGATATGCTAAATAGTGGTTATGCTCAAAAGGGAGATATTATCTTCTTTAAGACTGACGGATCAATCGACTGTCATATTGGGTTCTTCTGGGGAGATAATCCGCATGACAATAAAATGTGGCATCAAATTCTGCCTGGGAATTTAATCGGACCCTGTTTTAACAATGCGAACAAAGGAGAGGTTCGGCAATCGGTTGTTCTGATTAAATAGTGCTTTAATTTCTGAATGGTATTTGAAGCAACTAATTGTGAAACGGTGATTCTGATAAGTAGCGCAAGCAGAAGACTTACTGGCATAATAATTACATATGGTTATATACTGGCTCAGGCTTTAGTCGGCTTTGTATATGTTCCGATGTTGTTGCAAAACATTGGACAAGACGAATATGGACTCTATCAATTGATAGGCTCTATCATGTCTTATATAGTTTCCATTAATGGGATTTTGTCTGCCGGTGTTGGGCGTTTTTATTGCAAGTATATGGCAGAGGGCAAAAATGACTTAATGGAGAATACTCTCGCAATAGCTAGGCGTCTGTACTGGGTCCTATCTGTGTTCGTGATGCTAATAAGTTGCGTTCTCGCCGTGGTTGTTCGGTTTGTATATTCAGCCAGTTTTACAAACTCACAGCTTGATGAGTGTTCCGCAATGCTTGTTGTATTAGGGATCAACACAATTGTTATCATGAACAACACTATTAGCGTTGCG
Source organism: Collinsella sp. AF19-1LB (assembly GCF_003459655.1). NCBI lineage: Bacteria > Bacillati > Actinomycetota > Coriobacteriia > Coriobacteriales > Coriobacteriaceae > Collinsella > Collinsella sp. AF19-1LB. The sequence goes on along the minus strand of NZ_QRWO01000004.1, from coordinate 16,552 downwards.
GCGATAACTGCTAATGAAAGGTTCGTTTTTTTGAAGGGCTCGCAATTGGCCGCCCTAATAGCTCAGCCTTTCATAGTGTATGGACTTACGACAATTTTTAAGAATGCATTAGCCGTATGTTTAGTTGTGCTTGTTACAAATGTGTTGTGCGCGGTGAGTCAGCGTTTGTTTGCTAAATATAATCTGCACATTAGTTTCAGATATCATGGCTGGGACATGAAACTGGCTAAAGGATTGCTATTTTTTAGCGGCGCGATTGTATTGGTGACGATTGCTGACCAGATTTTCTGGAAAACCGATCAATTAATTGTCGGCTATTATTTTGGTGCTGCCGCCGTTGCGGTATATTCTGTCGGATCTCAAATCTACACGATTTATATGACAATCGGTACGGCAGCCTCATCAGTTTTTCTTCCTCGAGTTTCAGAACTGTATTGCCAGAATAAGGATATGTCTGAAATTTCGGATCTCTTCATTAAAGTCGGTCGCATTTCCTTTATCGTCTGCGGATTTGTTCTTAGTTTATTTATTGTTCTGGGGAAAGATTTCATCATTATTTGGGCTGGTAAGGACTATATAGACGCTTTCTATATCGCCTTGATCGTAATGGTTCCATTTACCATTGACTTAATTCAGAACCTGGGACTTACCATAATGCAGGTTGCGAATGTTTACCTGTATAGGGGGTATATGTATCTTGCGATTGCGCTTGTCAACGTGGTCGTGACGATTATATTGCTCAAGCTTATGGGCATAGTGGGCGCAGCAGTTTCAACAGCCATCGCTATGGTTATAGGTAACGGTTTCTGTATGAATTGGTATTATTCTGAAAAGCTTGGGTTGAACATAAAGAAATTTTGGCTTGAAATTGCCAAACTTTCCGTCTTGGTTATTGCCGGTACGGGGGCTTTGCTGCTGCTCTATAACCTAATTAAAAGCCTTTTATCTGGCCTTGTGGTGGTTTTGGTGTCAGCAATAATTTATTTCTTTATCTATTTCTTCTTGGTTTTGATGTTTGGGCTAAACGAATCCGAAAAGACGAGCATATCTGCATTTATCAAGCGATAATCTGTGACGCTTGTTAAGCAGAATAGCCTAATGTTCTTTCATTACTTTTATGACCAACCGGCTTGCCTGACATTTGATTATCGAAGGCTAAGTCGGTTGGTTTTACTACTCGGTGCCAGGAAAAATGAGCGATGACAACAGGGCGATTAGCTCAAGATTTTCAGTATCAATAGTTTTAGCTGTTCACAACAGCGTATTACTACTCGAGATAACAAATAGTGCTTATTCTTTGCCGCAAGGAACAGTAAATAGCTGTCAGGTCTGTAGGTGCTGCAAGGGACATCAGCTTTAATTGAGGGATTAAATAAGGCCTCTGAAATTGAAACAAAGTTACGTTTTTTGGTCTCATTATTGTCACTGAGCTCGTTGATCGATAGGAGATAAAGATACTGTTCCGTTCTTGTTTTCCATGCCAGCCTTTCTGTTTCTTCTCCCCAACGAGCGGCGATTTTCACTAGGCTTGAGGTGACGAAGGTTAAATCTGAAAGCTGTTTTTCCTTATAGCTGTGTGTTGCACTTTGTCCGTTTTGACAATTGTAATAATACAGCGCATCACTTATTTGTAAAACCGATCTGGCTGAATCGACTATGGGTATCATTTGCAGAAAATCTTCTGCAAAATCGATTCTCTTTGTATCGGTATTGCTTAAATCGTCAATCAGACAGTTTCTTTTGATTGCCTTTCCCCAAATTGAATTGAGTTTCCCTCGCGCCAAACATTTTTTGACTTCGTCGAGATCGTCACCTTCATAGATGCCAGACGGAAGGGCGGGATTGATAAACGGATCGTTTGAATAGTCTGGGTTTCTTGTATAGCTGAAACAGATTATGTCTGGATTGCACTTATCGATTTCGCGAGCAAGAATAGATAGGGTATCGAAGCGCAAAGAATCATCCGCATCAACAAAGACCAGGTAATCTCCGGCGCTTATCTCCGCGCCTTTTCGCCTGGCCTCATATACGCCCATATTATTTTGTCTAACGTAATGAGTATTGTTGTGAGATTCACAAAACACTTTGCAGACACTTTCAGTAGCGTCTGCTGATCCATCATTAATGAGGATAATTTCATAGCCGTCATATGTTTGTTGGTAGATGGATGATAGCGTTTCCGGCAAACTGGATGCCGCATTATATGCAGGGATAATAATTGAAAACAGCATTTAGTCCCTTTCCGTATTGGAAGAACAAGATGGTTAGTTAGAAAGCCCGTTTACAATGTCCCTGTATAAAATAAATTGACGCTTGGCAATGGCCTTCCATTGAAAGTGTTCAATTGCATACTTTCTAGCTGCAGTTGCAAGTTTACAACGAAGTTCATCGTCATTGAACAGCGTGAGAATTGCTTTAGAAATGGCTTCGAGATCAGATTCTACACCGATTCCAATTCCTTTATTGTTCGCTGTTTCTTTCCATGTAGTTCCCTCGGTAACAATAATTGGGAGGCCATATGCTAGTGCTTCCAAAACAGACGTCGGGAAACCTTCAGTGCGTGAAAGTTGGATATAAAACTGCGATTGGAGAAAAGCGTCCGCTTTAGATTGACCATTAACTGGACCATTTAATAAAACAATATCGGATACTTGATTGTCGGCAATAAGTAGTTCCAGTTTGGCCATAGACCCATCTTCGTCTGGACCGTAGATGTAGATTTTTGCTCCGAGCCCTCTTAGCTCATCAGCAATTAGTGGCAGACTTTTGATCAGTAGATCAAGACCTTTGACCTCTATATCTAGGCGGCCAATAAAAAGCGCGATGCGGCTGTCTAAGTTTGAGGCTTTGGCTTTTGGGATGCTAACACCATTTGGAATAATGCTTGCTTTCCTATGTTTAAAGCCGTTTGAACTCATCGCCTCTTTTTCCGATAGAAAATGGATACAATCAGCATTGCGAATAAAGGCGTTATAGAAGAAAACATTAAGCAATTGTTTAGCTAAATGATGCTGTTCTTGCGCCACATATGTTAGAGACCCATGTGGTGTGATGATGTATGGGATCGCACGTCTTCTGAGCCAATGGCTTAGTTTAATGTGATCTGGCCTATATATCTCATGAAATATTACGAGTGACGGATTGCAAAACGGTTCAGGAAGTTTTTCTATGCATGACTGATAGAAGACGGGATATTTCGCATCTTTAGGTCTGTAGTTTGTAAGATTTAATAGAGCTATATTCATGTCCTTTATTTCTGACTGCTCATTTAGGTATTGAGGCACCACTGTAGACACGCCAGAAGCGAAATCACTTGTAATATATGCCACATGAAGGACTATTAAACTATCGGTAGTTTTCATTAGCGTTTGCTCCCGCAGCGGTGTTGGAGGTTTTAGTTGACAGATTCACAGTTGGTTTCAGTGCTCATGCCTTGTTATAGGGAGAGCGCCAAAGATTTTACTGAGGCACTAGCGTCTATTTTAAAGCAGACCTATCATCGAATCGAGGTGGTTGTTGTTTTTGATAATCCAGATGACAACACACTTTACGATATTGCTCAAAACTATAGCTCTCATGACAGTAGGATTTGCCTCGTGAGAAATGAACGCAATCTTGGTCTTGCTGCATCTTTGGAAAGGGCGTTCAAGGTCTCACGCGGTCAGTATATCTGCCGAATGGACTCAGATGACATTTCTGAGGCGCAGCGCATTGAACGGCAGTTGTCGTATCTTGAAGAACATGAGCTTGACCTAGTGGGTTCTTATTTGAACGCCATTGACGAAGACGGTAGTCAATTATATCTCGTTGATTCAATTCCAAGTTCGAGTGAAGGCGTTAGGCGTTCTCTTATGATTAGAAATTGCGTACCTCATCCGAGTTGGTTTGGAAGAAGGTCTGTATTTGAAATGGGGTATCGGTCTGTTCCGCTAGCAGAAGATTATGACTTACTGTTGCGTGCCGAGCTGGAAGGGTTCACTATTGGAAATGTTCCAGAGCCGCTCATTCGATACAGAATGACTGTTAATAGCATTTCGCGTAGCAATTTGTATAAACAGTTCGTTGTTTCTCAGTGTTTACGTTCAGCTTTCAAAGAGGGCCGATCACTGGATGTCGATAAGATTGATACAATCGTCGCCGAGCGGTTCGATCGGCGACGAGCTGAGAACTATCTAAAGGCAAATGCATTATTTAATAATGGGTTGAGAAATATTCATTCTGGTAATCGAGCAAAAGGTATTTCCCAATTGCTTCAAATCCCATTTTGCTCTAAGTCGTATTTAATGAATGTCATTAATATGGCGCGTGTGGTTACAATTAAAACATTTGAGAAAACCTCGTAGTTGTGCACCTACGCTTAGAGAGACATGGCGTAACCATGCCGTTTGACACTCGGAAGATTGCTAGCTTTGAAATCTAGGGCTAGGTTTGTTGCGGGGTTCTCGATGCCGTGTGCACCATTCGTGGTTGATTTCCGATCTCAGCCGAACACACTGCGCAGATAGTCCGTACCCGCGGCTAGCCGAACGCCCCCGCGGCCCCCATGGACCCCGGGGGCGCCGTTTCCCCAGTTGAAGGAACGGTGGATATGTGTTCGATAGGTCCGGGGGCCATTCTCCGCCCTCAGTCTGGCACCTCTTTCCAGACTCAGCCGGACGGTCGGTCCGCCTCTTCCGTTTTGCCTTTGGGCTAGGCCAGCGGGGCGTCGCGCCTCTCTGCGCGTGCCCTCTCGATGAGGCTCGGCGTCAGGTCGAGTCTTCCGATGGGCACGTCCTCCAGGCTGTAGGCGTCTAGCAGCGCCTCCGCATCGCCGCCGAGCATCGCCCTGGAGGCGCGCGGGCGTCCAGCTCCAGCATCTTCTGGACCGTGTCCCTTTCGTGTCTGGTGAGCGCCTGCCGTAGATACTCGGGGTCGCCTTCTCGGAACCCTTTTTCTTCTTTCCGGACATGCCGTCCTTCGAGTCCCCGGGGCCAACCGGTTCGGCCCTCAGGGTATCGGGTTCCCACATTCATCCGCACATGTGCGGATGAATGTGGGAGGTGTTCGGATGAAGTTGATAATCAAGGGTTGATAATCAAGGGTGCACCATTCGTTGTGTCTATTTAACCATTTGTATATCTCTCGCTATAATAATGAGAAAAACTAGAGATCGGTTTATGTGTATATGACACCTAAAACTCTTATCGCTATTCCTGCTTATAATGAGGAGGAATGCATAGAAAAGACGATATGCGAGCTCAGGCAAATTGCACCTGAGTTTGATTTTGTTGTTATCAATGATGGGTCTCGAGATCGAACGCTAGCTATCTGCAAGGATCTTGGTTGTGACATCATTGATATGCCCATTAACTGTGGTTTGACCGTTGGGTTTCAGACGGCTGCGCGTTATGCGGTTGATCATGGATATGACTATATGGTTCAGTTTGATGCTGACGGCCAGCATTGTCCGGAATATATAAAGGTCCTTGTTGATAGGGCTCAATCTGATGGATCAGATATTGTCATTGGCTCTAGGTTTGTAAGCGTGCGCAAAGACAAGACGCTTCGCATGATCGGCTCGCGTATGATTACGGTGCTAATAAAGATTCTGACAGGCAAGAGGATCAGTGACCCCACGTCTGGATTTAGGCTATTTGGGCGGGATATTCTTACGAAATACTATTACGACAATACCTTAAATCCGGAACCAGAATCTCTCGCTCTCTTTTTGAAGCAAGGGTATTCTATTTCAGAGGTACAGGTTAAGATGCGCGAGCGTCAAGGTGGCGAGAGCTATCTTAACCCTGTTAGGTCTATGCAGTATATGGTTCGTGTTTTCGTTACGCTCCTTGTCGTTCAGTGGTTTAGGTGATCCATTTGCCGGTCTCTCTTCGTATTTTGCTTCTCGTTTGCGCTGTTTTGGTATTCGTGTTCGTATTGCGCAAATTAAAAAAATCCCAAATGCAAGTTTTGGATTCTCTGTTTTGGCTGCTATTCAGCGTCAGTTTTGTAATTTTGGGCGTTTTTCCACAAGTTGCAATGTGGCTTTCAAGTCTATTTGGTTTCCTGTCGGCTTCTAACTTCGTGTTCCTTTACGTTATTGCCGTTCTTGTGGTCCGTGATTTCTGCAATTCTCTTCGCCTCTCTCGACAGGAAGAGCGTTTGAACTCGCTTGTTCAGGCTGTTGCGTTAAGTAGGGAGAAGGAAAAGTAGGCTATGCGTTTCGCTTTGGCGTATAAATCATCCGGATGGGAATGTCTCTACTTATATTTCTTTCAACAGTTGTGAACAGTGCTTGGTGCCCATACTTGTCATCCAGATGACTGGGAACGATTCTTCGAGGGCCCTTGCAGCTTGATTTGGATAAAGGTGAATTAGCCCCGTGTTGTCTCGATGCGTAAACCAAAAGCAAATAATGAAAGCCGTCTTCGTTGCTCTTCTCTTTATTGTCGAGCTTCTGTGCATGAAGCACTTTTATGTGAACCACTCTGTCTCACAGCTGTTCGTTTTAGCGCTCTATTGCGTCGTTGTAGATGTTGCCATTTGGCAATCATATTATATCTTCCTTTCCTCAGATGATGAAAAAAAGCGTGGCAACTGTTCTGGTCGCTGCGCTCAATTATTAGTCCTGTTGCTTACGGCATTTGCTGTGGCGGTCATCTGGGAGGGCTGCACCGTTCTTGGCTCGCCGGCTTCTCATTTCTCGAATATTGCTGACTGGAATAAAAAGCGGCTCATATTCTTTTTTCTGATTTCCTATTGCGCAATACTCTATTTATTCCAAAGCGGCTTTTCTCTGAAAGCGTTGTTCCATTCTGCTTCGGCGAGGGTCAAGGCTACCGATTACGTTTCCCTGCTGATTATCGCATTCTTTATTGTTTTTGGCTGCTCTACGATTGCATTCGTGAATGGGTTCATTAATGCTGTTGTTTATTTCCTGCTGGTAATCATAACTTCGGTTTTCACGGCTTGCTCGGGCATTCGAAAGAGAAATTCTGCCCTTCCTGTTGCTTTCTTTATCGCTGCATTCTCAATTGGTGTTTTCCTTGTGGTGAGCACTCCGATAACGACGGGTATTTCATGGGATGATCAAATTCACTATTCCAATGCCCTTTCGACATCTTATTTATTTGAAACTCAAAAAACTGATTCGGATATTAACTTTACTGACGAAGCGGTCCGTCGTGCACAGGGCTATGAAGAGCCCTCTCTTTCCCATTTTGATCGAGCGGAAATTCTTGAGCATGCTAGGCAGTTGAATGGCTCCTATAGATCTGATATCGCTTCTGGTCATGTGCAAGTTAACAAGCATGAAGAATTCGTTTATACGCTTAGCAGCATTGGGTATATTCCATCGGCAATTGGCCTTTGGCTCGCTCGCCTTCTGCATTTCGATTTTTCTTCTATGATTCAATTCGCTCGGATTTGCAATTTATTTAGTTACTGTCTTGCAATTGCCATTGCAATCAAGGTTACGCCCTCAAAAAAGGGACTATTTGCTTTTGTGGGAATGCTGCCAACTTCGATCTTTCTTGCGTCATGTTTCTCATATGATGCATGGCTCATTTCGTTTATCATTCTCGGTTTTGCTTATTTTTTGAGGTATGCATGGGGTGATTTAAATGAATTTACAGTTCGCAATATAGCACTCGCATTTTTATTTACCTTTTTAGGACTCGCAGTCAAAGCTGTGTATTTTCCGATAATCGGTCTTTTCTTTATGGTTCCGCGTAATCGTTTTGCGGGCTCGAAGCAACGAGTTCATTACTATGCCGCCGTGTTTGTTTTGGGCTTGATTGCTTTTGCCTCATTTGCGCTTCCGTTCTTGTTTTCAACGGCCGGCGGATCTAACGTTGGCGATATGCGAGGCGGCTCCGATGTTAACTCTGGTCAGCAAATCGCTTTCATTCTCGCCGATCCATTGCGCTACGCGGAAATACTCGCCAATTATTTTTCAACTTATTATTTAAATCCGATAACCTCTTCTGGATATGCATTGAACTTTGCATACCTTGGATCGCTTGCTGCTCAGATTTCTGTAAATGCAATCCGTGGGTTGGTTCAGGTGCTTCCAGCTGTTTGCCTATTGTTGTTTGGGCTTTTTTCGGCCGATTCGATTAGCGTTAATCATATTGGTCTCGCACAATTTCTATGGGCCTCATTTGTGTTTTTGTTTACGGTGATTTTGGTGGCAACTGCACTTTATGTGTCTTTTACTCCCGTTGGATTGGGGACAGTTAATGGTTGCCAGAGTCGTTACCTTTTGCCACTTCTGGTTCCGTGCCTATCGTTTATCCTTAACCAAAGTCGCTTGGTCTTTGGGGACAGTAAACGATTCATATTGATATGCCTCGTATTCCCGTTTACTTTGGCTACGATTTGCGAGTTTGTTTTAGTTGTTGGAAAGTGTTGCTGATATGGGCATAGTTTTTAATACCGAATTTAACAATAAGCTAAATTGCCGTGGCGACGGCAAGCTATATCTACTGTATGAAGCCGCATCCGTTTTTCCTGATGCTGTTGAGTCGCAATCACCTAATGGGCAAATTCTGCCCGCAAGAATCATTCCTATTTCAGAGACTGAATTTGTTGCTGTTCTTGCCGATTTTGGTGTCGACCAATCGCTGTCTTTCTTTAGCGGAGATAATGTAATTTACCAGCGCCGCATCAATCCTGGCAAGTTTTCGATTGAGTCGAAAGTTAACGGCTTGCTGCGCGCGGAGCATTGTGGACAATTTCGCAATATTGACCGTTCTGGCGTGCATGCGCTCGCTTCTATCCAAATTGAGAGCTTTATTCCCTGCGTTGATGGCGTAATCGTTAGAGGTGTTCTTTCGGGTACTGATTACCTTGAGGGTGATCGTATTGTCGCTTTTAATGAAGAAGCCTGCGTTGTTGGGGAATCTTTGTTATTTAATAAATTAATAGCCGATGCGAATCCTGGTCTAATAAATTTCTCTCTTCATATTCCTGAGGTCGGGGATAGCCTGTGCATTTGCATACACAGGGCTTCTGGTCATCTAGATACGTTTATCAATCTAAAGAAAGATATGCTTAAAGAGCTTTTGGATGAGGCTGATCGGAATCATGCGTGTGCATTCGATCAACCCCGTTATTTGTCCTGGTTTTCTGGGCGCAGATTGACTGGATCCGATTCGCGGGCACAAGCACAAATAAGACTTGCATACCAGCCCTTGTTTTCAATCATCGTTCCTCTATATAAGACTCCCTTGAATTTCTTCAGGGATATGGCTGATTCTGTGATTGCTCAGACGTATTCGAATTGGGAACTCATCCTGGTTAACTCTACGCCAGATTACGATGGACTTAGCGACTTGGTTTCCGAGTATGTGACTGCAGACTCTAGAATTAAAGTGACTGATCTTGAGGGCAATCTAGGTATCACTGAGAACACCAATGTCGGAATCAAGATGGCCAAGGGAGACTACCTTTGCTTTTTCGATCATGATGATGTTCTCGAACCGAATATCTTGTTTGAGTATGCACACGCTCTAAATCATAATTCGGATATTAATCTTCTCTACTGTGATGAAGATAAGCTATTGCCTGATGGGTCCTTGGCTCATCCTACTTTTAAGCCGGATTTTAGTCTTGATATGGCTCGAGACAATAATTATATTTGCCACCTTCTTACTATTAAGAGGGCATGTTTAGACAGAATTGACCTTTCTAACAGCGAGTTGGATGGCGCCCAGGACCATGCCATGGTGCTGAAGATTGCCGAACTTGGTGGGACGATCCATCACGTTCCTAAAATCTTGTATCACTGGAGAATAAGCGAGAATTCGACTGCGGGTAATTCCGATAGTAAACCCTATGCAACCCTCGCTGGAATAAAAGCTGTTCAGGAGCACCTTGATAGATGCGGTATCAAGGCGACTGTGGTCAATTCTCATAATCGTGCTTTTCGTTATAGCCCCATTTATGATGTTCCTTCATCTGAGTCCTGTTCATTAATCGTTACCACCCGCGGCAATTCTTCGGTTCTTTCGACTCTTGTATCTTCAATCAATGACACCGATTTTGATGATCTTGAAGTCGTTTTCGTGTGCTCGCAGGAAGCGGAAGCTGCTGTTAAGCAATCGAGCTCTGGACTTCGTTGCCGCTATATCGTTCACGCGCTTGATGACCCCTTTAATATATCTGTGTGGAGAAATGCCGGTGCTTTCGCCGCGCGTGGCGAGCAACTCGTCTTTATTCATGACGATATTCAGGCACTAGACTCCTCGTGGCTAAAGACTCTCGTCGGTTTTTCTCAACGAGAGGATGTTGGCGTCGTTGGAACAATGACGTGCGATCTTGACGGCATTGTGCAGCAGGCAGGCCTGTCTTATGTTGGAGAATCAATCGTCAACCTGTCGCAAGGCATTCATCGCTCTTCTCCTGGCTATATCTATATGCCATTGACCGTAAGGGATGTATCGGCGGTGAGTGGTGTCTGTTTAGCTATTTCACGCGAACATTTTAATCGTCTGGGTGGTTTTGATGAGTCGTATCTTCTTGACTATTCGGATGTTGATATTTGCTTCAAGTCTTCTCAAGCTGGGTTAAAAGTGATCTATACACCAGAGGCATGTCTCTACCATATGGCATGTGTTGACAAATCCCTTGATAGTAAATCTCGCTCTCATAAGCATTTTGAGGATAAGGCACGATTGTTGCATAACTGGTCCGAGCGTTTCTCTGAGGGAGATCCATGGTTCTCCGTTAACTTTTCTCGAGATCCCAAGCGCGCAGCGTTATATAAGTTCGATCCTTTTGACTACGAAGCGATTTGAGTGCTTTAAATGAAACAAATTGCCTGGATAATATCTCCGCCGGCAAAGGGTTCTGGCGGCTTTCGAACCATCTGCAGCAAGGCTTCCTTTCTAGATTCTCGCGGATATGAGAACTACTTTTACATTATGCCGGGCTGTGAAGCATACAAAAGTGCTCATAGAGTTCAGACCGAAATAAAGGATTGGTTTGGTTATTCGCCTAAAGAAGTTCGTGTGGCTCCGAGTGTGTCCGAGGATTTTTTTGCAGTAATCGCCACCGCTTGGAATACGGCGCACTTTGCATCTATGCAGAAGTGCACCCATAAGTTCTACTTCATTCAGGATTTTGAACCTTGGTTCTATCCGATGGGGGAGATGTATCTAAATGCCGAAGCAAGTTATCGTTATGAACTAAACCCCATAACAATAGGCAGATGGCTTTCTAAAAAAGTTGAACCCTATTATTCGCATGAAGTCCCATATTGTGATTTTGGCGTTAGCGATATATATACTGCGCAGGAACAAAATCTAAGCAGAGAGTATGCCATCTGTGCTATTTATCAATCCAATAAGGATCGGCGTTTGTCTGGCATGTTGCTTGATGCAATTAAATTGCTTCTCAAGCTCGACGATGCAGTTGTCGTATATTTATACGGCGAAGACGTAATGCCTCCCATTCGTGATCCACGTGTACGCAGCCTCGGCATCTTGACCGCTGATGAATGCGCCTCGCTTTATGCCAAGTGTGTTGCCGGCGTATCGTTGAGCGTGACTAATCCCTCTCGCCTGCCTTTCGAAATGCTTGCATCGAAGCTTTCGGTAATTGAAATAAACCGTGAGAATAATCTACTCGACTTTCCGGAGGGCACCATCCACCTCGCTGAGCCCTCTGCTTGCGGCATTGCTTCTTCTATTCTTGAGGCTCTTTCAGGCTCAAAATGCGATTCGCCTAATCGATTTAGCTGCACGTCGATTGAGCGTGAAAATGAAATGTTCTTCGAGGCCTTTACACGTTATCTGAATGAAGAGCCATCCTTGGTTAGCGGGAAGTCCGCCTTCGGGAATGTGCTAAAAACCGAAGAACTAAGTAAGGTCTTCTTGCTCAGCGATCATCTCGCTGATGCTCGATTGCGATCGTCTGCCATGTCTCAAACGCTCATTCAAGCTTCTTCTGTTGATTTGACTGTGCGTTTTGAGTCGTCTTTGATGCCTGTGGATGTTCGCGCGGCAGTTTGGTGTGCCCTTGATCAGTCTGATATTCGCTGGATTAGTCTTGAATCTAGGGACGGTCTTTTTGCGGGGCATGTTCCGCTGTTTTTAAATGATGATGAAGAGGCCTATCTTCGCATTCATATATACTCTTTTGCGGAAGACGGCAAGAATCCGCTTTGTGTCGCCGAGCTAAGCCAACTAGTCTGTCTTTCGCCTTCTCGCAACGCTCATCCTGTTGTTCGTTCGGTTGAAAGTGGCGCATGCAGCGTGTCTGCCGTTTTTAACCTATCTGATGATTATTGTGAACCGTTTCAGCCTTCTGCTTCGACGGGCGTCGAAGGCGGTCACGTTGCTCTACTCAAACGTTTATTTCGGAGAAACTAATGGCGCGCTTTAACCAATGGACTCAGCTACTTAAAGCCTCTGCGACATCGTGCAGGCACGATGAAAAATCCGATGGTGTTAAGCAAGAACGCTATCTCCTTTTGGATACGGCTATGGGAAGCGAGAACTCTGGTGACCATGTGATCATGGATGCCTGTGGCTGTATCGCGGATCAAATCTTTGGCGGTGCGTTGCCCCATGTGGCAACGCACTATTATTCCAAAGAGCTTGAAATGTATCCTGAATACGTAAAGCTGTTGTGCGGCACCAATATTCTGTATACGCATATGGCTGATCAGCAGCAATGGGCGCTTGCCAAGCGGTTGGGCAATAATAGAAATGTTGTTTTGTTCGGCGTGGGCATGTCTGATATTGGGGTGGACGATGCTATCGACGCCTATACAAAGAAGTTCTATAAAACCTTGCTATCCGATGAATATCTTCATAGTGTTCGAGATGAAATGACTAAGAAGAGGCTTAACTCTATTGGCATAGAGAATGTTCTTAATACCGCATGTCCGACCATGTGGTCGTTAACCCCATCTAGGCAACTCGAGATATCCTCTAAGCGTTCTAAAAACGTTGTTACGTCAATTACCGATTATTGTTTCGATGCGGAACGTGACCGTAAGATGCTGGAATTGCTGTCGTCGGAATACGAAAAGGTAACGATTTGGATTCAAGGAAGCCATGATGTTGATTGGTGTCTTGATCAAATAGTCGATCTGAAGCAATTTAATGTCATAGGCCCCAATACCGAAGAGCTTAATCGTGTAATTGAAACCGAGGAGTTTGATTATGTGGGGACGCGTCTCCATGCGGGCATCCGCTGTTTAAATGGAGGACATCGCTCTCTAATTATTGCAATTGATAATCGAGCCCGCCAAATCGGTGAAGACACGGGACTTCCCGTTCTTGAACGCGAGGACGGCTATCTCCATAAATTAGCTGATTGGGTAAACCATCCCGTTAAAACTGAGATTAATCTTCCCTGGACGAGCATCGATAAATGGAAGAAACAGTTTAATTAGCTGTATTCCTTGGCTATTGCTTTCCCTTTTTCTTATCGTGTGGTGCCTTTGGCGTTTCTCCGATTATCCAACCCATATTTGTGGCTCGAATTAGATTCGTCAACATATAGGCGACTGATCCAAATCCAATCAGGTTAATTGCTGCCATCGCCATTGGGGCTATGTTGGGCCAGTAGGTAAAAGAAATGTAAACCAGTGGAGAATGAAAAAGATATATTCCCATACTGTTTTTGCTAATCTTTTCGGTTAGTAGGTTTGCCTTTTGGGGGATGACACAATAAATTGATGCAAGCGCCATGCAAGTAAGGGCGGTGGAAGCAATGGGGGGCACCACTTGTTTTAGTAAGTTTACAAGGAATAATAGTATTAGGACTATTGATATGCTTTTACGCCTTTTATAGCTCTCGAACCATTTGTTTGCTTCCAAGTAGTGGATTGTTAGGCCAAGCGCAAACCATATTGCATTTGCTTCTGCCAAATTGATATATCTGTTCGCTGATGGTATTCCAAAATGGTAAAGATAAATTGAAGCGCCGAAAACTATCGGAACCTTAAAACTTGTTAGAGGGCTCTTTTCGAGTATTTGAAAGATGCACGACGTGGCTGCTGTAATGAAAAAAAGAGTCGGGAGAAACCAAAGGTGACCGTTGTCTTCGCCCAACAGAATTGATTTAAAGATGATGTGCGGTACAGTTAGGCCATTGTAATAGGGATACTTAACGAGCATCCTGATGGGGAAGAGCCAACATATTCCAATCATGATATAGGGGATAATTAAGCGTTGAGCTTTTTTAATGACCTGATTTATAAAATCGCTTGATCGATTCCAGCTCCATAAAAAACAAAAGCCAGATAACGAAAAGAACAAGGGCATCTGGATTCCGTTAATTAAGAATTTGAGATTATCCAACAGAATTGATTTTTGTTCAGTTGGATAATATCCCCACGCACTTGAATACAGAATAATGCTGTGGCCTAGGACTACAAGGAATATTGCAAGGGCCCTCACGTTCGTTATGTCGTCTCTACGGGTTGTGTCCTTGCGGTTGTTCATCAATTGCTTCTTTCGTTAATATTGAGAAGGTTTAACTTAAAGAATATCAAACTCTTACTAACCGCTTGATTTATAACTATTTTCGATTACAGAGGACGGATTATATGAAAGGCATCATCCTCGCCGGCGGGTCCGGCACGCGCCTGTACCCGCTCACGCTCGTGACCTCCAAGCAGCTGCTGCCGGTCTACGACAAGCCCATGATCTACTACCCGCTGTCCACCCTCATGCTGGCGGGCATCCGGGACATCCTGGTCATCTCCACGCCGACGGACCTGCCCAACTTCGAGCGCCTGCTCGGGGACGGCTCGCGCTACGGCGTGAACCTGTCCTACGCCGAGCAGCCGAGCCCCGACGGCCTGGCCCAGGCCTTCACCATCGGCGAGGAGTTCATCGCCGGCGAGCCGTGCGCCCTCGTCCTCGGCGACAACATCTTCTACGGCAACGGCCTGTCGCGCCACCTGACGCGCGCCGTCCAGAACGCCGAGTCGGGCCGCGCCACGGTCTTCGGCTACCACGTGGACGACCCCGAGCGCTTCGGCGTCGTGGAATTCGATGCGCAGGGCCGTGCCGTCTCCATCGAGGAGAAGCCCGCCGAGCCCAAGAGCTCCTACGCCGTCACCGGCCTGTACTTCTACCCGGGCGACGTGGCCGCCAAGGCGCATGAGGTCAGGCCCTCGGCCCGCGGGGAGCTGGAGATCACCACGCTCAACCAGATGTACCTGGAGGAGGGGACGCTGTCCGTCGTGACCCTGGGCCGCGGGTACGCGTGGCTCGACACCGGCACCATGGAGAGCCTGCACGAGGCCGCGGAGTTCGTCCGCGCCGTGGAGCACTCCCAGGACCTGCCCGTGTCCGTGCCCGAGGAGATCGCCTGGGAGAACGGCTGGATCACGACCGCCGAGCTCGAGGAGGCCGCGAAGGCCTACGGCAAGTCGGTCTACGGGCAGCACCTGAAGAAGGTCGCCGCCGGCGAGATCGTCAACAGCCCGCGCGAGTACTAGGAAACAAGGAGATACGAACATGGCAGAGGAGACCTTCTCCCCCAGGAACATCATCGTCACGGGCGGCTGCGGCTTCATCGGCAGCAACTTCGTCCACTACGTGGTCAACAACCACCCCGACGTGCACGTCACCGTCCTGGACAAGCTGACCTACGCCGGCAACCCCGAGAACATCGCCGGGCTGCCCTCCGACCGCGTCGAGCTCGTGGTGGGCGACATCTGCGACTCCGAGCTGCTGGATAGGCTCGTCCCCGGCCACGACGTGATCGTGCACTACGCCGCCGAGAGCCACAACGACAACTCCATCGCCGACCCGGAGCCCTTCCTGCGCACCAACGTCGAGGGCACCTTCCGCCTGCTGGAGGCCGTGAGGAAATACGGCGTCCGCTACCACCACGTCTCCACCGACGAGGTCTACGGCGACCTGGCGCTCGACGACCCGGCGAAGTTCACCGAGGAGACGCCGTACCGCCCGTCCTCGCCGTACAGCTCCACCAAGGCGTCCTCCGACATGCTCGTGCGCGCCTGGACCCGCACCTACGGGCTGCGAACCACGATCTCCAACTGCTCCAACAACTACGGTCCCTACCAGCACGTGGAGAAGTTCATCCCGCGCCAGATCACGAACATCATCGACGGCGTGCGCCCCAAGCTCTACGGCCGCGGCGAGAACGTCCGCGACTGGATCCACACCGAGGACCACTCCTCGGCCGTCTGGGACATCCTCACCAAGGGCCGCATGGGGGAGACCTACCTCATCGGCGCCGACGGCGAGAAGAACAACATCACGGTCCTGCGCATGATCCTCGAGGCGATGGGCCGCGACCCCGAGGACTTCGACTGGGTCGCCGACCGCCCCGGCCACGACCGCCGCTACGCCATCGACTCGACCAAGCTCCAGCGCGAGCTGGGCTGGAGGCCGGCGCACACCGACTTCGCCGAGGGGCTCAAGCAGACGATCGACTGGTACGTCGCCAACGAGTCCTGGTGGCGCCCGGCCAAGGAGGCCACCGAGGCACGCTACCGCGCCCAGGGGCAGTAGGCCGGACCCCGGCGAACCGCACCGCGGGGCGCCCGCGCGGGGCCGCAGGGCATGGGGATGATCCTGCG
>NZ_QRWO01000039.1:0-17057 GCF_003459655.1 Collinsella sp. AF19-1LB | reverse complement strand
GACGCTCTTACACCACGTCTGCGCGCGCCACCTTGAAACTTCCTAATCACCGTCAGCTAGCGCCAAATTGGAAGTCGATGGTCACTCATTAACGTACAGTTCTTATAACTTTGTTCATTATTTTCCGCACCTAAAATGATACGCCGTTTATGACAGTACTCACAAACGGCGTTTTTTGACCACTGGCGTGTCTGGCAGGCGGCAAGCACCGCCCGAATCCGCATTTTGAACGCGCCCGAATCGGTTCTGGAGCCGGTTTTCGCGCTCTTACTCGTCTTTGGGCGAGGGATGCTTGCAGACCACGCTCATGTAGATCATGCCGAGCACGGCTGCGGTGACCGAACCGGCGAGAATAGCGGCCTTGGCTGCAAGAACCTCAAACTGGGCCGTCGGGAAGGCAAGGCCGCTGATGAGAATCGACATGGTAAAGCCGATACCGCCCAGAATGCCCACGCCGGCAATCATGTGCCAGTTGACATTGTGCGGCAGCTCGCAGGCCTTAAGCTTAACCAGGGCAAACGTCATACCAAAGATGCCGATCGGCTTGCCCAGCAGCATGCCAAAGTACACGCCGAGCGTCACCGGGTCGGTGAGCAGCGTGCTCATGTCCACGCCCACTAAGCGAACCTGAGCGTTTACGAACGCAAAGATCGGCAGGATCACAAAGTTGACCGGCGTGGAGATCAGACGCTCCATGCGGATAAGCGGCGGGGTCACGCGGTGCATGACGCGCTCGACCTTGGTTGTCGAGACGGTAAAGTCATGCTGGCCCAGGATGTGTGCCTCATCATCGTAGCGGTCATCGAGCAGCGGCAGGCACTCGCCCAGCCAATCGGTGAGGCTATCGAGCTTGACGCCACACTTGGCCGGGATGGTAAAGGCCAAGATGACGCCAGCAAGCGTGGCATGTACGCCGCTCTTGAACATGCAGAACCACAGCAGCAGCCCCAGTACCGAATACGGGGCAAGGCGGTAATGCTGCGTCTTGTTGAGCCACACGAGCGCGCAGGTCACAAGCGCGGCGGCGCCCAACCAAAACGGATTGGGGCTCTGACCGTAGAAGATGGCGATGGCGGCGATGGAGATCAGGTCGTCGGCGATAGCGAGCGTCGAGAAGAACACGCGCACGCCGTTGGGAACGCGGTTGCCCAAAAGCGACAGCACGCCCAGCGCAAAGGCAATATCGGTTGCCATGGGAATGGCCCAGCCGTTGTGCGCGCCGGCATGGTTAAAGATCAGGTAGATGCAGGCGGGAACGACGACACCGCCCACGGCCGCCAGCATGGGAAGCATGGCCTGACGCGGATTCTTGAGCTCGCCGACCGTCATCTCGTACTTAAGCTCAATGCCCACCAACAAAAAGAAAATCGCCATGAGGAAGTCGTTGACGAAAAGCTCAACGGTGAGACCAGCCGTAAGGTTGCCCAGACCCACATACAGCGGGGTCTCCAAAAAGTGATGGATGGCCTCGTAGGCATCGGTGTTGGCGCAGATAACGGCGGCGATAGCGGCGAAGACCATGACGGCGGCGGAAATCGTGCCGTTCTCGGCGATGCGCTCCCAAATGTCGTGACGTTCAAAGCGCTTGCGCTCACGAACGTTGAACAGCTGCTCAGTTGCTGCCATGGGCGGCTCCTTTCACGGGATGGCTCCCGTCTTAAAAAAGCACGGCCCGCCCAAGTGGCGGCGCCGCGCTCTAACGTATTACGCTTGCATCTAGCCTACCCTGCGCGACAAGCACGCAGGCGTGGCCGAAAAGCGGAACCACAGGTTGAACATTATTTGCTCAACGGCGCGGACACGCCTGTCCAAGAGACGACGCAGCGCCGTGCACAAAAAACGACCGGAGCGCGGGGCGTCCGCGATCCGGTCGTCGGTGTTAGGTCAAAAGAACCTAGCAGGCGGCCATGATGGGGGCAGCGACCTGCTTCTTACGGGAGAGGACGCCCGGCATCCAGACGCCGTCGTGCTCGTCGGCAATGCCCAAGCCCTTCTGAGCAGCCTCGGTCTCGCCCTCGAGCAGGACCTGCGAGCCCTCCTCCATGATGTCGGTGATGCACAGGACGATGCCATCGGCACCCTTCTCGGCGGCGTAGGCGCGCATGGCCTCACGGATCTCGTCGATCATGCCGAGCGCACGGCTCTTATCGACGGTCTCGTACTGGCCGATGAGCAGCTTCTTGCCCGCAGGCTCGAACATCTTGATGTCGTTGCCGACCATCTCGGCTGCGGTGAAGGAGCCGGACGGACGGGTAAGGAAGACATCCATGCCAAACTTGACCGGGTCGACGCCCACCTGCTCGCCGAGCTTGGCGGCGACAGCGCGGTCGACATCGGTGGTGGTGGGGCTCTTGAGCATGAGCGTATCGGTCATCATGGCCGAGAGCAGCAGCTTGGCCTGAACGTCGGAAAGCTCAACGCCGAGCACGCCGGCGAGCTTGGTGACGATGGTGCAGCTGGAGCCCCAGGGCAGGCAGATGTAGTGCAGCGGGCCGGCGGTCTCGAAGTCGCCGATGCGGTGATGATCGACGACGCCAAAGACCGTAGCGTCCTTAAGGCCGGCGACGGACTGGGCGGACTCGTTGTGGTCGGTGAGGACGACGAGCTGACCGGCCTCGACGGACTCGATCACGCGGGGCTCGGCAATGCCGGCGTCGGCGAGCAGCTTGGCAGACTCTGCCGGAAGCTGACCAAGGGCGCAGGCCTCGTAGGTGTTGCCAGCATACTCAACCTGGTTGAGCAGCTGGGACAGGACGACGGCGCTCATGATGGCGTCGTTATCGGGGTTCTGGTGACCAAAGACAAGAACGTTTGCCATGGATATCCTCCACTTGATATGTGTACTTGGACGTAGCTATGGTAGCACGCCGATGCCGAGCCTTCGCAGACGGAAGGGGCACGGCATATTTTGGGGCAGGCATGGAGGCCAAGGCTGCCCCTTTTGCACCATGTTGGTGCAAAGTAACCTGGCCCCCTTGCACCAGCTATTTGCCGGCGGCGCGCAGGGCTACGTAGGCGGCACCGATGATGCCGGCGTCGTTGCCGAGCGAAGCGACCTTAATGGGCGTCTCGCGCGAGGCGGAGAGCGCGTACTGCTTAAAGTGCTCGCGGACCGCATCGAGGTAGACATCGGCCGAGGCGGAGGCGCCGCCGCCGATCAGGAACATCTCGGGGTCGACCACGTTGGCGATAAGCGCCAGAGCGCGACCGAGATAGTCGGCCATGGTATCGGCCGCGGCCAGCGCGAGCTTGTCACCCTCGCGGCAGGCTTGGAACACGTCCTTGGAATCGGAGGGGCCGGTGAGCTCGATGGGCTCGACGCCCGCCCTCTTGCACTCGGCCAGGTAGTTGCTCACCACACCGGTGGCGCTGGAATACTGCTCCAGGTGGCCATGGCCGCCGCAGCCGCAGGTGCGCTCCTCGTCGGGATTCAGGCACATGTGGCCAATCTCGCCGCCCGCGCCCACAACGCCCGATACCACGTCGCCGTTGACGATAACGCCACCGCCCACGCCGGTACCGATGGTGACCATCACCACGTTTTGCACGCCCTTGGCAGAACCGAGCCAGGCCTCGCCCATGGCGGCGGCGTTGGCATCGTTCTCGTACTTGACGACCGCGTCGGGGCAGTGCTCCTGGATGGCGATCCTCAGCTCGGGCAGGTTAATGGCAATGTTGGCCTTGACCTTGGCATCGCCCGACGCCGGGATGGGGCACGGAACGGCCAGGCCAATGCCCGCCACAAAGGCGCGCGGAATCTGCGCCTTGGCGACCACCTGGTCGATAGCCTCGGTCACCGCGGCAAAGCCCGCAGCATCAACGATGGGAGGCGTGGGCACGCTGGCCTTGGCAAGCAGGTTGCCGTCCTCGTCGAACAGGCCCTCCTTAACCGAAGTGCCGCCGACGTCGATGCCGATATAGTACTGCTTAGGTTCCATGGGAGCCCACCTTTCTCGTTTAAACATTGCCTGTATGGTACCGCTCCCAAGGCAAAAACCTACCAAGAAGGGACAGGTTTGTTTTGGCAGGTTTTATCTGGGGAAACGCAAGGCATGAGATTCGGTTCGCTGGGCGGCAAAACGGCCCAACCCCATCTTCGAGCCGATCAATTTGCTCAATACCACATTATTCGAATGCATATTCATTTAGAGCGCTCTAGTTAATATAGAAAAGCGTTTTTTGATTATATCTTTCTCGAACTTTTCAAAACGCAATAGGGATGCTTAGGCGTGGACTATACTTTCGTTTGTACTCAATCAAGCCGGAAAGGAGGTTCCATGATTCCCAAATACGAGGCAATAGCTGCAGATATCCGTCGAAGCATCGAGGACGGCGCTCTAAAGCCGGGCGACAAGCTGCCCACCGTCGTTGAGTTCTGCGAGCTCTATAGCGTTTCCAAAATCACCGTCAAACGAGCTATTGAGCAGATTACCGATGAAGGTCTTGTTACCAGCCGGCGCGGATCGGGCACCTACGTTAAGGACACGGCGGGGCTTCCCGGCCAGGCGTTTTTCCAGGGCAAGAACGATCGCTCCCAGGGCTTTTCGTATGAGCACCGCGGGGAGAAGGTGACCTCGGTGGTCTACGATTTCTCGATTGTCAATCCGCCAGCAGACGTCGCTGTCCAGCTGGGAATTGCCGAGGACGACTTTGCCTATCACATCGTGCGTGTGCGCCAGGTCGACGAGAAGCCCATCGTTATCGAGTACACCTACATGCCCCTCGAGCTGATTCCGGGCCTTAAAAAGAAAGACCTGTATGGATCGGTCTACAGCTTCATCCGCAAGCAATGCGGGCTGAAGATTTCGAGCTTCCACCGCACCATTCGCGCCGTAGCGGCAACCGAGGAAGAGGCTGAGCGCCTGGACACCAAACCCGGCTCTCCCCTGCTCGAGCTCAACCAGATTGGCTTTTTGGATAGCGGCACCGCCTTTGAGCATTCGATCTCGCGCAACGTTGGCGACCGCTTTGAGCTGCACAACGTAACGTTGGCATAGGTTTTTGTAGTCATGCGGGCGCTCGTTACGGCTCGTTTAGAGTGGGCGGCCGCGCAACACCATGGGGGTATGAACATGTCCGATTTGATTAAACTGACGCCGATCTTTCACGAGAAGATCTGGGGCGGCCGCCAGCTCGAAACCGTATTTGGTTATGACATTCCCGAGGGTCCCATCGGTGAGTGCTGGGCCATCTCGGCACACCCCAACGGCGACTGCCAGATCGCTGAGGGCCCGTATACAGGCCACACGCTTTCGTGGCTGTGGGCCGAGCACCGCGAGCTCTTTGGCAACTGCGAGGGCAAGGAGTTCCCGCTGCTCATTAAGATTCTGGACGCCAAGGACGACCTTTCGATCCAGATCCATCCCAACGACGAGTACGCCGCCGAGCACGAGAACGGCAGCCTGGGCAAAACCGAGTGCTGGTATGTGCTGGACTGCGAGCCCGGCGCCACAATCATCGTCGGCCAGCGCGCCAAGGACCGCGCCGAGGCTGCACAGATGATCGAAGACGGCCGCTGGGACGACATGCTCAACGTGCTGCCGATCCACAAGGGCGACTTTTTCCAGATTGATTACGGTACCGTCCACGCCATCAAGACCGGCACGCTCATTTTGGAGACGCAGCAGTCGAGCGACGTGACGTATCGCCTGTACGACTACGACCGTCCCGGCACCGACGGCAAGCTGCGCCCGCTGCATATTGAGCAGAGCCTCGACTGCATCGACTTTGATGTTCAGGCACCGACCGACGGCACCGTGACCGCGCCCGAGGTCGACGGCGTGACCGAGCTCGAGTCTAACTCCTGCTACACCGTCGATCGCGTGCGCGTCAACGGCAGCAAGACCCTCGACCAGCACTGGCCCTTCATGTGTCTGTCGGTCATCGACGGCGAGGGCACCGTCTGCGGCGACCCCGTCCACAAGGGAAGCCACCTGCTAGCCCCGAGCACCGTCAGCTCCATCGACCTCGAAGGCAAAATGGAATTGATCATCAGCCACCTCTAGGTCGCACCAACAACCAAAACGCAACAAGGGGCTCCCCCGCTCATCAAACGGGAGAGCCCCTACTCACATCTATTTATCAGCCCACCCGGCTCTCCAGACCAAAAAGCGAACGAGCAAAGCGACGTTCGCAAGCAACGTTACCCAAGGCCCCGGACAGGCGCCATGGACAACGTCGATCGCGAGTTCCGCACGAGTCGGAGAGCACTTAATGTGCTCTCCGTGCGAGCAGGACTGTCCGAGCAGGCGACGTTGTCCATGGCGCCTGTCCGGGGCCGCCGAGATTACGACAGCTTGACGATCGGCGCAAAGCCCTTCATGAGCTTTTTGGTCTGGCCGGTCTTTTCGAATTGCACCTCGATCATGTCTCCGGCGACCGAGATCACGGTACCCGTGCCAAAGGTCTTGTGACTCACGGTATCGCCCGCGGCAAAGTCCTGCGACGCGCTGGTGCGATCGACCTTGCGCTCCACCGTCGGCGACACCTTGGACGACGGCTTTTTAGCTCGCGGCGCGCCCGAACCAAAGGTCGAGGCAACACGGCCGGCGTCGGGCGAAACCCCGCGATGGCGCTCGGTGCCATAGGTGCTGCCACCAAAGAAATCGTCGAAGCTCGATCCGCCGCGCGAACCGGAACCGCCGGTCGAGCGTGTATGCGAACCGAACACCTTGCCGCCATACATATCCGAGCCCATGCCCGAGCCAAAGGTGCCGTGACGGTCGCCGCGCTTCTCCCAGCCCGTGCCCTCAAAACCGGCAGAACCGATACCGCTAAACTCGATATCCTCAAACGGAATCTCGTTGAGGAAGCGAGAGCGCGGGTTGGCAGAGGTCGAGCCGTAGGTGCGACGCGTGGCCGCATAGGTCAGGAACAGGCGCTTACGGGCACGCGTGATGGCAACGTAGGCCAGGCGACGCTCCTCCTCGAGCTTGCCCGGGTCATCGCTGCCGCCAAAGTCGTGCACGTGCGGGAAGATACCCTCCTCCATGCCGGCCACGAACACCGCCGGGAACTCCAGGCCCTTGGCGGAGTGGATGGTCATCATGGTAATGGCATGCGTCTCGCCGGCCAGGGAATCCAAGTCGGAGCGCAGGGCCAGCCACTCCATGAGTGCCGGCAGTGCCTTACAGGTGAGCGGACCGTAGGTGCGCTCGATCTCGTCGGCATGCACGACGCCCGCCGGTAGCTCTGTTGGCACGGCATACGCGTTGCCCGCGATGGCGGCGGCCAGGGCATCCTGCGGCGAGAGCGCCGGGGCGGCTAGGCTATCGAGCGGATTGGAGCCCGCGGCGTCACGAGCGCCGACAAGTGCCTCAAACGAGGATGCCGGAGCGGACGGCCCCGGCTCGGACGCGGGCGCACTCACCACGGCGGACTCGGACTCGGCGACGGACGGCACGTCGGCAACACCGGCCGCGCGCAGCTCTTCTAGACTCTCGAGCGCACCCTCGATATCCTCGTGCGTCTCCTCAAATTCGGCGGCGACGCCCAGGAATTCCTGGATGTTCTCGGCGCGGCTCTCGGACTCCATGGTGCCCTCGGCGCGAAACGCCTGCAGCAGGCCCGTCTTATCGACAATCATCTCGACGACGTCCTTGAGCTCGCCGTCCATGCGGCGGCCCTCGCGCACCAGCGCCACAAAACTCGACAGGCCGTTGCGCACCTTGGCACTAAACATGCCCGTCTCGGCTGTTGCGATCTCGCAGGCTTGGAAGAACGAGCAACGGTTGTCGCGCGCCAGCTGCTCAATCTTTTGGATCGAGGTGGAGCCGATGCCGCGACGCGGCGTGTTGATGACGCGCTTGACGCTCATCTCGTCGGCCGGGTTCACGATCATCTTGAGGTAGGCCATGACGTCGCGAATCTCGGCGCGGTCGAAGAATCGCGTGCCGCCGACGATCTTGTAGGGCACGCCCGCGCGCAGGAACATATCTTCGAGGATACGCGACTGGGCGTTGGTGCGGTAGAACACGGCGATATCGTCGTAGCTCGTACCCTTGGCATGCAGCTTTTCGATCTCGCCGGCAATCCAGCGACCTTCGTCGCGCTCGTCGCTTGCCTGGAAAGCCTGAATCTTCTCGCCATCGCCCTCGGCCGTAAACAGGCGCTTGTCCTTGCGCTGCGAGTTGTGGCGAACAACGGCATTGGCGGCGCTCAGGATGTGACCCGTGGAGCGATAGTTCTGCTCCAACTTGACGGTCTTGCAGTTTTTAAAGTCCTGCTCAAAGTCCAAGATGTTGGTGATGTCGGCGCCACGCCAGCTATAAATGGACTGGTCGTCGTCGCCCACGACCATGAGGTTTTGGTACTTGGCGGCCAGCAGGTTGGCGATTTCGTACTGGACGTGGTTGGTGTCCTGATATTCGTCGACGCTAATGTAGCGGAAGCGCTCTTGGTACTTGTCGAGCACCTCGGGGCGGGTGCGCAGTAGCTCGAGCGTGCGCACGAGCAGGTCGTCGAAGTCCATCGCGTTGGCGGCGCGCAGGCGGCGCTCCAGCTCCAGGTAGACTTGCGCGGCCTTTTTGTCGTTGGGGCTATCGGCGCTCTTGAGCATGTCCTCGGGCCCGATCATGGCGTTTTTAGCAGAGCTGATCTTGCTGCGGATCATGTTGATGGGGAACTGCTTTTGCTCAATGCCGAGCGCCTGCATAATGTCGCGCACCATGCGCTTTGAGTCATCGTCATCGTAGATGGTGAACTGGCCGGTGTAGCCCAGCAGGTCGGCGTCCTCGCGCAGCATGCGCACGCACATGGCATGGAAGGTGCACACCCACATGCCACGGGTGCCGCTTGGGATGAGTGCCGCCAGACGCTCGCGCATCTCGGCCGCAGCCTTGTTGGTAAACGTGATGGCAAGAACCTGCCAAGGCTTAACACCCAGGTCGCCGAGCATATGTGCGATGCGGAAGGTCAAGACGCGGGTCTTGCCCGAGCCGGCGCCGGCGAGCACCAGCAGCGGTCCCTCGGTGGTCAAGACCGCCTCGCGCTGGGCGGGATTAAGGCTGTCGATGTCGACAAGCGGCTTGGCGGGCGCAGGTGCCGGCGCGGGAGCGTCGTAGATGTCGAGCGGAACGAGCTCGGGCTCCGGCGCAGCGGGGGCGGTGTATGCATCGAGTGGCACGGGTTCCGGCGCGGGCGGCACGGGTACCGCGGCGTTCTTTTCCCAGGGCAAGGGCTGGGTCATGGGCGACTCCTCATCTGACGGACGGCGCGCCTGCGGGCAGCGCCATAGTTTGAGCCGTACCAGTATACCGAGCCGCGCGGACACCGACGCAAATCACACCACGACTCCGTGCGCCACCGTCAGGCCCGCCCCATCGCCCAAAAAAGAGGACGGCATAGACCTTTTGGTCATGCCGTCCTCTTTGAATGACAAGTTGTCGCTCTGGCCGCCGCGCAGCGTCAACCAAGTTACAGGCCGAGCATAGGCTCCAGAACGAAGAAGTACGCGAGCACTACGATGCCCAGGATGATGCGGTAGACGCCGAAGCACTTGAAGTCGTGACGGCGGACGAAGCCCATGAGCCACTTGATGGCGATGAGCGAAACCACAAAGGCCACAACGCAGCCCACGCCCAAGATGGCGATCTCGTTGGTGCCGAACGTGCCGCCCTTGATGAAGTACTTGACCAGCTTGAGCGCACTCGCGCCAAACATAACAGGAATAGCCAGGAAGAACGTGAACTTAGACGCCACCGAGCGCGTGCAGCCCAAAAGCAGGCCGCCGATGATGGTAGAACCGGAGCGAGACGTACCAGGCACCAGCGAAAGCACCTGGAAGCAGCCGATACCCAGCGCAGTCTTCCAGCTGAGGTCCTCGAGCGTGGCGATGGAACCAAAGTCCAGATTCTCGTCATCGTCCTCATCCTCAGCGGTAGCCGTGGGGGGCGCCGCAAAGTGCGCACCGGCGGGACGTCCACCCGACACCACAGCACGCGAACCAAACGAACCGGCAACGGCCATTTCCTCGCGCTTGCTCGCGCGCCAGTTCTCGATCACGATAAACAGCACGCCGTACACAATGAGCGCCAGCGCCACGACGGGAGCGTTGTAGAAATGCTCCTCCATCCAGTCGTTGAGCGGCAGGCCGATCGCCGCCGCAGGAATGCAACCGAGCACAATCTTGCCCCACAGCACCCAGGTGTCGCGACGGCCCTCCTTGCCCTTGCTGGGCGAGAACGGGTTGAGCTCGTGGAAAAACAGCACGCAGACGGCCAGAATGGCGCCGAGCTGAATCACGACCAGGAACATATTCCAGAACGTCTCGCTCACGTTCATCTTGACGAACTCGTCCACCAAGATCATGTGGCCCGTCGACGAAACGGGCAGCCATTCGGTGATGCCCTCGACCAGGCCCATGAAGGCAGATTTTAGAAGCTCGATAATATCCAAAGGGACCCCCTCGTTAGACACCCGCCGATATTGTTCTGCGGACGGTGCGGGCGATGTCCCATTATCAACCGTTGGCGGCGCGCCTGCGCCTACCCTTACCAAAAAACTCGCCCGTTCACAGAATTGCGAGCGGTCAAACCCAAATCCTTGGGTATAACTGCAACAAGATAAAGTGTCCGGCGGCCAACGCGCCCGCGCCCGCCCGATGCACGAGCCCCGCGCCCGTGCGATAGACCAAGGAGGAAACCATGAACGAGGGCTACACCAAGGTATTTGTTTCACTCGACGGTACTGAGCAGCAGGATTTTGTGCTCGCACGCGCCATCAAGGTCGCCGCGAACAACGGCGCCAAGCTAATCATCGGCCACGTTATCGATTCCACGGCGCTCGAGAGCGCCGGTTCCTATCCGGTCGATCTGGTCAACGGCCTAGAGGAGGCATTTAAGAACTCCATCGCCAAGCAGCTCGAAGAGGCCAAGGCCAATCCCGACATTCCCGAGGTCGAGGTCATGATTCGCGCCGGCCGCATTCGCGAGACGCTCAAGGACGAGATGCTCGACGTGGTTAAGCCCGACCTGGTGCTCTGCGGCGCACGCGGCCTGTCCTCGATCAAGTATGCGCTCCTGGGCTCGATTTCGACGTTCCTGCTGCGCAATACGGACTGCGACATCTTGGTCGTAAAGTAGCGTTGCTCCCACCGGCCGCGGGGCCTGCGGGGTTTCCTAAGGGCACGTCCTCGCCGCGTTGCGGCTGCGGGATGTGCCCTTAGGAAACCCCTCCCGGCCCCGCGGCCTTTGCAGCCTCACTTCAACGAGTTGTCTGAT
Organism: Collinsella sp. AF19-1LB; assembly: GCF_003459655.1. Lineage (NCBI taxonomy): Bacteria > Bacillati > Actinomycetota > Coriobacteriia > Coriobacteriales > Coriobacteriaceae > Collinsella > Collinsella sp. AF19-1LB. Next base: position 5,838 of record NZ_QRWO01000039.1, on the reverse strand, counting down.
AGAAAAATGGCGTGCCGACCCGTTTGGGGCGGCACGTTTTGTTTGGACGGGCGTTTGCCGTGTGCGTTACTCAAAGTATTGAAACTTGTTCGTTGAAAAAGCGAATGTTACGACGAAGCCTTCGCCGGGCTCCGATGCTGCGGTGACGTCGATGCCCATCTTGGAGCACAGGCGCGCCACCAGGTAGAGGCCGATGCCCGTTGCGCGCTTGGTGGTGCGGCCGTTGTCGCCGGTAAAGCCCTTCTCGAACACGCGCGGCAGGTCTGCCGCACACACGCCGCAGCCGTTGTCCGCAACGGTGAGCTCGATGCGCTCGCTCGCCAGGCCCTCGTCCAGTAACGCGCCCGAAAACACGATCTTCGCGCCGTCCTCGCGCGCATATTTAATGCTGTTCTGAATGAGCTGGCCCAGGATAAACTCGAGCCATTTTTCGTCGGTAAAGACCTCGAAGTCGAGGTTCTCGCACACCGGAGCCACGTGCGCCGCAATGAGCTCGCGCGCGTTGGCCTTAATCGCACCCGTCACCAAGGTCTTAAGGTCCCAGCGGCGAATCAGGTAGTCGCGCTCCACGACTTCCGAGCGCGCGTAGTACAGCGCCTGGTCGATATAGCGTTCCACGCGAGCCAACTCGCGACCCAGGTCATCGACACGTGTTGGGTCATCTGCGCCGCCGTCGAGGTTTTCCAGAATCAGGTGAGCCGCCGCCAGGGGCAGCTTGGCCTCGTGGACCCAGCTCTCGATATAGTCGCGATAGTCTTCGGTCTGACGCCGGCCCTCGGCAACCTCGTCGCAGGCGGCTTTGCCCACCCGGCACAGGACCTCGTACTCGAGCTCGCCCTCGGCATAGGTTGGGCATTGCACCATCTCCTGCACCCATGCGGGACTCTCGAGCTCCTCTGCCGCGCGCTCCAACTGACGCAGAAAACGGCGACGGTGAGCGTACTCGATCACGATGCCGAGCATACCGAAGATAAAGGACACGCCAACCGCCACGACCACGATAGAAACGGGTGCGCCGGCGACCGTCAGCACAAAGCAGCTCAGCAGCACGCCGCACGTCCACACGGCGACGGGAAGCAGTGCATCTTTAAAGAACTTGCCAAACGACATAGCCGGCCCCTAGACCGAATAGCCTTGGCCGCGATGCGTCGTCAAATACCCCTTGATGCCGATTTTTTCGAGCGTGGTGCGCAGGCGGTTGATGTTGACGGTGAGCGTATTGTCGTCCACGAAGGCGTCGGAGTCCCACAGGTCCTGCATGATGGCCGAGCGCGAGACGATCTTGCCCGCGCGGCTCAGGAGCAGCGAGAGAATGCGCAGCTCATTTTTGGTGAGCTCGGTGCTGTCGCCGGTCGCCGTGTTGGTGACCATAGAGCGGGCGAGGTCGAGCTCCAGCCCCTTGTGGACGAGCGTGCTGCGCTCGCCTGACGCCGCGGTGCGACGCAGCAGTGCGTTGATGCGCGCCACGAGCACGCGCGCGCTATAGGGCTTGGGAACAAAGTCGTCCGCGCCGAGCGTCATGGCCATGACCTCGTCGATCTCGGTCGTGCGCGAGGTGAGGACGATGATGGGGACCTCGGATTCGCGGCGAACCTCGTGGCAGATATGCTGGCCGTCCTTGACGGGAAGCGTGAGGTCGAGCAGCACCAGGTCGGGCGCGGCGGCGAGAATATCGCGCGAGACATGCTCGAACGATTCGCAGGCCTCGATTTCAAACCCGGCGCGGGTAAGGATGTCGACAAGCTCACGACGAATGGGCTCGTCGTCCTCAACGATATAGATTAGCGCCATGGATTCCGCTCCCCTCTTGGTTGTCTTGCCACCATTATGGCTGCGAAACTGCAGGTGCGCGCCACGCACGTCGCCAAGGTGACAGAACTGTTCGCGAGCGGGGGCGTTTTGTCCGCCTCGCACTCGCAGCGGTGGCGGGAACCAAAATGATTCTTTAATCCCCGTCCCAGAATAATCATTTAGCGGCGGGCGCGAAGCTTTTCGTAGCCGTCGGCAAAGAAGGCGACCGTCGCGGCATCAGACTCGGCGGCGTCGGCGTCGGTGGCAGGCACCACGCCGTGCTCGTCGCTTACCAGGAACAAGGCGCCCTTGAGCTGTGCGGGAATGTCTACGCGCGTGACCGGGATGCCCTTGGTCTGGGCCAGCTGCTCTATGAGCGTCGCCGTGCCACACAGGCACTCGTCCGCCGGCGCCACAAAGGCCAGCTCGCCGTTGTTGACGGCAGCGAGCAGCTCGGGCGCCACGCCGGTTTCGTCGGCCTCGGAGCGGGCCTCGGCGGAGCGGGCACGCAGCGCCTTGGCCGAAGTATCGGCCAGCGGCTCGTACTCACCCACCGTCATGGCGGCATTGCCGTTAACGTCGATCACCAGCATGAGCACGCCGTCGTGCGCGGTGTAATCGCCCTCGGCAAGCGACCACTCAACGTGCTGCTTGGCCCAGCTGAGCATGTTATGGGTAAGCGGCTCGCCCTGCACCAAGCGCTCGGACAGCGCGCGAATGTGACGGTTGAGCATGGGCACCTTTTTGTTGGACATGCGCCAACGGCAGATAAGCGCGGGCTTGTCGAGCGTAAACTTCTCGACCGCCTCCTGATTGGCGCAAAAGTCCTCGTACGCACGCTGGTCCTCGGCATTGCCAAACAGCTCTGCATCATCAATCTGGGGCATGGTCATACCTTTCGTGTTAGTCATTCCGTCCTCTTATACCAAAAAGACGGCCCTCCAAACGGAGCGACCGTCTTTTGCAGAGATAATTTTAGAAGCGAGGCGGTCCAAGGGACGAGATAACATCCCATCCTCCCCAGTCAACCTAACAGGTCGGCGAGGGTTGCCCAGGTGCCGCAGATTGCCGTGAAAGAGGAGCGACGCGTACTTGGGTACGCGGGCGACGAATGAGCGGCAAGGTGCGGTGGTTGGGCAAGCCGCAGCGCCACCTCCCTACTTAATGGCGGAAGTGGCGCGCACCCGTGAAAACCATCGCAATATTGTGCTCGTTGCAGGCCTGGATGCTCTCGTCATCGCGCTTGGAGCCGCCGGGCTGGATGATGCAGGTCACGCCGTGTGCGGCAAGCACGTCGACGTTGTCGCGGAACGGGAAGAACGCGTCGCTTGCGCAGGCAAAGCCGCCCTTCTCCACGCCCTCGCGCTCGCAGAAGTCCTCGGCGCGCTCGCAGGCAAGCAGCGCAGAGTCAACGCGGTTGGGCTGACCGGGGCCCATGCCAATGCCGGCCTTGCCCTTGGAGACCAGGATGGCGTTGGACTTGACGCCCTTGCAGACCTTCCAGGCAAACTCGAGCTCGGCCATCTCAGCGTCGGTGGGCTTGCGATCGGTGGGGAACGTAAAGGTCGCGGGATCCTCGGTCACGTGGTCGACCTCCTGCACCAGCATGCCGCCGTCGATGGAGCGCAGCTCCACCTGGGCACCGTGGTCCACGCCGCCGGTAGCCAGCACGCGCAGGTTGGGGCGCTTGACCATGCGCTCGAGCGCCTCATCGGTGTAGCTCGGGGCGATGATGACCTCGACGAACTGCTTGTTCTCGTCGGCGAAGTGCTCAACCAGCTCAAAGGGAACCTCGCGGTTGCAGGCGATGATGCCGCCGAAGGCGCTCTTGGGATCGCAGGCGAAAGCGCGGTCGTAGGCGGCCGTGATATCCTCGGCAACGGCGGAACCGCAGGGGTTCTGATGCTTGAGGATCACGCAGGCCGGCTCGTCGAACTCGCGGACCAGGTTCCAGGCGGCATCGGCGTCCAGATAGTTGTTGTAGCTGAGCGGCTTGCCCTGGATCTGCTCGGAGCCCACAAGCGGGAACTGAGAGCTCGCGGTGTTCTCGCAGCCCTCGGCAAAGCGGTAGACCGTAGCCTTTTGCTGAGGATTCTCGCCATAGCGCAGGTCGTCGACCTTCTCCAGCGAAATCTCGAGCTTGGCAGAGGTGTCCGCCACGTCGCTTGCCTGGGCGGCAAGCCAACGGGAGATAGCCGTGTCGTAGGCGGCGGTGGTCTGGTAGACCTTCACCTGCAGGCGACGACGGGTGGAAAGCGTGGTGCAGCCACCGGTCTCGCGCATCTCGGCCAGGACGGCATCATAGTCGGCCGGGTCGGAGATGACGGTAACGCTCGCGGCGTTCTTGGCGGCAGAGCGCAACATGGAGGGGCCACCGATGTCGATGTGCTCGATGGCATCCGCAAAGGTGACCTCGGGGTTGGCGACGGTCTTCTCGAACTCGTACAGGTTGACGACGACCAGGTCGATCAGCTTAATGCCGTGCTGGGCGGCCTCCTGCATGTGCTGCTCGGAATCGCGGCGGGCCAGCAGCGCGCCGTGAACCTTGGGGTGTAGGGTCTTAACGCGGCCGTCCATCATCTCGGGATAGCCCGTGAACTCCTCGATGGGGGTTACGGGAACGCCCGCGTCCTCGATGGCACGAGCCGTGCCGCCCGTAGAGATGATCTCGACGCCAAAGTCATCAACCAGCGTCCGTGCGAAATCGACGACACCCGTCTTATCGGTAACCGAGATCAACGCGCGTGCGATCTTCACATCAGATCCCATGCAGTCCTCCTGTCTGGTACGCCGCCGTGCTCTGTGAGTCGGTGATACGTCGATCTGCAGCGCTCGCGCAGCGGCATTGAAAATACTGATTCAATGTAGCGCATCGAGCGCGTCGATGCACCCCGCAACGGTCGCATGTGCAGAAAAAGCTTGCGAGCGGAGGGCATGGGCGCAGCGGCGACCGCGGTGAGTTCATGGAACACAGGGGCACCATAATTAGATGCCAATGGCGTGGTAGAACTGTGCTCGATATGCATCCGCAAAAGAAAGAGGCACCATGGTCTCGCGGGTTCTCTACCGACCGTTTGATACCGAAGACTTCGACGCCATCGCGCTGATTCTGCAGCAGCTTTGGCATAACAATTCGGATAACGATGAGTACAACCGCCTTGAGGCCGCGTGCGACCTTGCCTACTGCCTTTCGTCGTCGACGTTTTCGCAGGTTGCCGTAATTGACGGCCAGGCGCGCGGCATTGCGCTCGCGCGTGCGGGACAGAGCTCCGGCGCCACTATCAACGAACATTGGATGGATACCGAACGCGCGCTGCTATCGCAGATGCGTGAACTGGAGCCTGATGCCTGCGCCGAGTATCTCTCGTTTGTGCGTGCAACCATCCGAACCAACAACCGCCTGCTCGAGAGCAGCCCGTTGCCGCACGACAACGAAGTCACGCTGCTCGCCGTCGATCCCGATGTCCACGGCCTGGGCGTTGGCTCGGTTTTGCTCGATGCCGCGGTCTCGTACCTGTCCTCGCGCGGGGCGACAAGGGCGCACCTGTACACCGACTCCAACTGCTCGTGGAAGTTCTACGAGTTGCACGGCTTTAAGCGCACGGCCACGCACCGCGCCAACCGCGAAGAGCGCCGTCACGACATGCCGCGCGAAAGCTTCCTCTACGAACTCGACCTAACAGCCTAGCCCAGGCAGCCACACCTAGTCATTTAAGTCTGTCCCCAATGAGTGGCCTAGGGGGTTTGTAGATAGCCCTGGTCAAAAAACATCAAATATGAGTACTGTTACCTTTTTAGTAGCAGCGATTTGGGACATTTTTGATGCTTGTAGGCATGACGACCAGCTGCATGAGCTGACGTAGCTCCCCAAATGTTCAATGAAATGGGCTCCTAACGAGAAGTACTCTCATTAGGAGCCCATTATTATGTGCAAACATATGTGACTAGCGCAGCAACAGTACTCATATTTGGCATTTTTTGTCCACTGCCCCTTGCGCGAAGGTCCTCAGCGGGGTGGCGCGCGCAGACGTGGTGTAAGAGCGTCCC
>NZ_QRWO01000038.1:0-17108 GCF_003459655.1 Collinsella sp. AF19-1LB | reverse complement strand
ACACATGTATGTCAATCTTGGTCTAACAGAGCCTTATTTAATCCCCGTCCCAGAAAAATCATCCCGCGGGGCTTGTGGCTCACGCGGGATGATGGCGTCTTACTTTTTCTTGTCCTGTTCCAGCAGATCGGACGGTGAGCGATCGGGCTTGCCGCCGCGGAAAATCTCGCGGCCATGCAGACGATGCTCCAGGTCACGTTCGGCCTTTTCCTCGTCAATCTTGGTCTGGCTCACCACCGGGTCCTCGATCAGCGACGAAACCGAGTTCACCTGTTTTTGAATGCGCTCGGCAATGGTGTCGTCCATGCTTACGATGCGCATCTTCCAGTCGATGCTCGTGGCGTTGGATGAGCTCTTGGTCCACACAAACGTCAAAATGGCGCTCTGATGACCCCGCGCGGGGAACATGCCAAAAAAGGAATCGTGCTGAATGTTGCTATCCTCGTCGATATAGGCGTGAACGTTATACACCACGCGGTCAATCTTGTCGTTGAGCAGGGCGTTGGTCGCAAGCGCCGCGGCCTGGATCTGCCCGTTGGACAGCAGCTCGAGCTCATTGGCAGACGACGTGTCCAACACCGTCACCTCAACCGTGCCCGTACGCTCATCGGCCTCGTCGACAGAAAAATCGAGCGGGAACTGCGTAAAGCCGTTGCCCCATTCGAGTCCACCCTTGAGCGCGGTCGAGACGGTATCCACCGAAACGCTCTCGGACAGGTTGGCGGTATTCAGACGGCGCATCACGCCGTAGCCGATCTGCATGCCCACGATCAGCACCAAAATACCAATGACTACGGCCATCGCGGTCTTCGTAATGGTATGGCTCACCTGCGAGCCCGAAGGATCGTCCTCGGACAGCGGGTCGATATGTTTTGCCTGGCTCGCGCGGTCCTCGCTGCGCAGCTGCGCTAGCGCCGCTTTGTCACCGCGCTTGGCCGCAGCCTCCTTCTCACGCATGCGCTCGGTTCGCTTTTTGGCAAGCGTGGGATCCAAGACGCCGGATGCATCGATTTCGGAGAATAACTCCGTCACTTCTTCCGGAGTCAAAGGGTTCTTGTCAGCCATAAACTTCCTGTCATATCAATCAGTCGAGCTCGTGCGCACGCGCACCTTCGAACTGCATTCGATAGTAACGGGCATAGGTGCCGCCACGGGCGAGAAGCTCCTCGTGCGTGCCACGCTCCACAACGCGACCATGCTCAACGGTCGCAATCTCATCGGCATGCTTAATGGTCGAAAGGCGATGGGCGATGATAATCGTGGTGCGGCCGCGTGCCAGCTCTTCGAGTGACTCCTGCACCGCCTCCTCGCTCTCGTTATCCAAAGCACTCGTCGCCTCGTCCAAAATCAGGATCTTGGGGTTCTTGAGAAACACACGCGCAATGGCAACGCGCTGCTTTTGGCCGCCCGAAAGACGGCTGCCGCGCTCGCCCACGACCGTGTCATAGCCCTGTGGAAGCGACTCGATAAAGGCATCGATGTTGGCGCGACGGGCGGCCTCGGCGATCTCTTCTGCCGTAGCGCCCGGCTTGCCGTAGGCGATGTTCTCGCCGATTGTTCCGTCAAACAGGTAGACATCCTGCTGCACCAGGCCGATGGCGCGGCGCAGGCTCTGCTGCGTCACATCGCGCACGTCCTGGCCGTCGATGCTAATGGATCCGGCAGCCACGTCATAAAAGCGCGGCAGCAGCGAACAGGTCGTGGACTTGCCACCGCCCGAAGGACCAACCAAAGCGATGGTCTGCCCGGGCTTGATGGACAGATTCATATGGTCGATAACGGGACGCTCTTCGGCATCGCCCTCGCCCAGCTCAACGTCCTCGTAGTTAAAGCACACGTCGTGATAATCCACGGCGCCGGCGGTCACCTGCAGATCCGTGGCGCCCGGCTTGTCCTGGATATCCGGCGCGGTCGAGAGTACCTCGTCCATGCGCTTAAAGCCGGCGATGGCCTTCTGATACGTTTCGGCCGAATTGACGAGTGTCTCGAGCGGCGTGCAGAACAGCGAAATATAGAGCGCAAAGGTCGCCATATCGACCGCCTGCAGCTGTCCCTGGGCGACCAGCCAGCCGCCCAGCAGTACCACGATCACATAGAGCACACCCGAGAGCAGGCCATACGTCGCAGTATAGACGCCCATGGCGTGATACATGTTCTCCTTGGACGAAAGATAGCGATTATTGGAGGCGCGGAACTTGAAGCGTTCGGTCTCCTCATTGGCAAAGCTCTTGACCACGCGCATGCCCGCCAGCGAATCCTGCAGCTGCGCATTGATGCCGCTGATCTTTTTGCGGCTGTCGCTAAAGACCTCGCGCATGCGCATGTTCTGCCAAAACATGATGACCGCAAACGCTGCTGTCACCACAGCCATGGCAAGCGCCAGCACCGGGGCGATGGTAAAGAGGATCACAAACGAGCCGATAATCTCGATGCCGCAGATGATGATCCACTCGGGCACGTGATGCGCCGCCTCGCAGATATCGAACAGGTCGTTGACCACGCGGCTCATCATGTCGCCCGAGCTGTTGCGGTCGAAGTACGCAAAGCTGAAGCGCTCATACTGGTCGAACAGGTCCTCGCGCATCTTGGACTCCATGCGCGCGCCCATCACGTGGCCCCAATAGCTCACAAAATAGCGGCAGGCGCAGCGGACGGCATACATCAGCACCAAGCCCACCGCAATCATGCCGAGCGCCTGCATAATGACAGCCTGACCCTGAGTAAAGAGCCCACCGGTCAAATTGCGCAGAATAATAGGAAACGCAAGGTCAATGGCAGCAAGCACCAGAGCGCAAACAGTATCGGCAACAAAAAGCCCCATCTGGGGCTCGTAATACGAGAGAAACCTTTTAAACATGCAATCCTCGAAGAGAAATAAATAGCGTGAGAAATCCGGTTGAACCGGTCAGGCTGAAAACAAAGCGTCCCAACAAGCATAACGCCGATGTTCTGGCAGCGTCAGCGAAAACGTCCCTAAGCGAGCAAGGTGCCTTGAAAGAGGAGCGACGCGTACTTCGGTACGCGAGCGACGATTGAAAGGCAGATTGCCGCTTAGGGGCGTTTGCAGCGTCGACTCGTTACGCGGTTTGGTAAAACCGCGTAACCTAGAGCTCGGCCCCGCCCAAGCGGTGCGCGATGCTATCGCAGGCCAAGGCGCCCACGACGGTCTTGGCGTCTTCGATCTTGCCGTCGAGCACGGCGTCGATCAGCTCGTGCAGCGGCACCAGGTCCACGTTGACAAACTCGTCATCATCGGGGTTGGGCGCATCAAACTCGAGCTTGGTAGCCAAGTAGATGTGGATGATCTCATCGCAAAAACCGCAGGACGTGACAATCGACGTCAAAAAGCGAATACGACCAGCCCTAAAGCCCGTCTCCTCATGCAGTTCGCGCTTGGCGCAATCGAGCGGGTCCTCGCCTGGATCGAGCTTGCCGGCGGGAATCTCGACCGTCACGCGGTCGATGGCGGTGCGGTACTGACGCACCAGTACGATCTTGCCGCTCTCGGTCAGCGCCACAACGGCCGCCGCACCCGGATGGCGAACGATATCGCGGGCGCTGCGGCGACCGTTGGGCAGCTCAACCTCAAGACGGTGGACGTCGAGGATCTTACCCTTCCAGGCGCACTCCTCCGAAAGAATCTTCTCGTGCAGCTCGACATCGTGCGGGTCGTCATCGCCCAGCACCAGCACCGGCTCGTCAGCGACCTCGCCGCCAGGCTCGCCATCGGCGTGCCCATATACGCGGCTGTCCTCCTCGACGATCTGCGCATCCACGAGCTCTTCGTTCTTCTCGTCCATCCGTCTCATTCCTCTCGGATTTTAGGCATCCCAGGCGTCGCGGCCGCGCAGCGCGCGCAGGCCGATGTCGTGACGCAGGGTCTTGCCCTCAAAATCAATCTTCTCGCAGGCCTCGTAGGCAAGGTTGCGAGCGTTCTCGAACGTGTCACCCAGAGCGGTCACGGCAAGCACGCGGCCGCCGTTGGTCACGAGCTGGCCGTCCACCACGGCAGTGCCCGCGTGGTACACGGTCACGTTCTCCATGGCCTCGGCGTCGGCGATACCGGTGATGACCTTGCCCTTCTCGTAGCTGCCGGGATAGCCCGCGCTCGTCAGGACAACGGCCACGGCCCACTCGTCACGCCAGTCGAGCTCAATCTGATCGAGCTCGCAGTTGGCGCAGGCGAGCATGACCTCAACCAGATCGTTCTTAAGGCGCGGCAGCACGACCTGCGTCTCGGGGTCGCCAAAGCGGGCATTGAACTCCAGCACCTTGGGGCCGGCAGGCGTGAGCATAAAGCCACCGTACAGGCAGCCGCGGTAATCGATACCCTCGGCAGCGAGCTCGGCCACGGTCTGCTCCATGACCTTCACCATGGTGGCGTGCTCCTCGTCAGTCACGATGGGCACCGGGCTGTAGACGCCCATGCCGCCGGTGTTGGGGCCCTTGTCGCCCTCGAGCGCGCGCTTGTGGTCCTGCGAGGTAGCCATGGGGCGCACGGTCTTGCCGTCGGTAAAGGCCAAAAGCGAGCACTCGGGACCGGTCAGCATCTCCTCGATGACCACGGTATTGCCGGCATCGCCAAAGGTGCCGCCAAAGCACTCGCGCACGGCCTCCTCGGCCTGCTCAAGTTCGGTCCCCACGATAACGCCCTTGCCCGCGGCAAGGCCGTCGGCCTTCACGACCAGCGGAGCGCCCTGCTCGCGCACGTAGGCGAGAGCCGAAGCCTCGTCGGTAAACGAACCATAGGCTGCCGTCGGAATGCCCGCACGCTCCATGAGCTGCTTGGAGAACAGCTTGGAGCCCTCCATCTGGGCGCCCTCGGCACCCGGGCCAAAGCAGGGAATACCCGCCGCGCGCACGGCGTCGGCCACGCCCGCCACGAGCGGAGCCTCGGGGCCAATTACCACGAGTCCGCATCCGTGGCTCTGCGCAAACGCCGTCACGGCCGCAGGATCGCAGTCGTCGAGAACAACGTTCTCGCCGCAGCTCGCGGTGCCGCCGTTGCCCGGCGCGATGTAGAGCTTGCCGGCGCGCGGTGATGCTGCGAGCTTAGCTGCCAAAGCATGCTCACGGCCGCCGCTGCCCAACAACAGGATGTCGATGGTTTGAGTGTCCGCCTTCAAGGGTGCCTCCTCTATGGATTAACGGCCCGCTCCACGCGAGCCCTTTGCAAGCAAATATACCCCTCGGCCGCCCGCTTGGGCTGCAAAGGGGTATATCGCAATAACCAAATAGTCCCGATTACTTCCAGAATCGGTTGATGATCTGCTCGCGACCAGCGCCAACGCCAATAAACGTCACGCGGGTGTGTGCCAGATCCTCGATAAACGCCACATAGTCCTGAGCCTCTTGCGGCAGCTCGTCAAAGCTGCGGCAACCGGTGATGTCGCACTTCCAGCCAGGGAGCTCCTCGTAGATGGGCTTGGCGTGCTCAAAGCGCACCTGATGCTCGGGCACGCTCGTGTAGCGCTCGCCATCGACGTCGTAGGCCACGCACACCTTGATGGTGTCGAAGGCCGAAAGCACGTCGAGCTTGGTCACGGCGATGTCGGTAAGGCCGTTGACGCGCGAGGCATAGTTGGCGATAGGGCCGTCAAACCAGCCGCAGCGACGACGGCGACCGGTGGTCACGCCGTACTCGTAGCCCTCCTCGGTCAGCGTGTGGCCGGCCTCGGACTCATAGGAAAGCTCGGTGGGCATGGGGCCCGAACCAACACGGGTGATATAGGCCTTCATGACGCCCAGCACGCGGTCGACGTTCTTCATGCCGACGCCAGAACCGGTAATGGCGCCGCCGGCGGTGCAGTTGGAAGACGTCACGTACGGATAGGTGCCGTGGTCGATGTCGAGCAGCGTCGCCTGGGCGCCCTCAAACAGCAGGTCCTTACCCTCATCGATCATGTTGTTGAGTAGCAGGCTCGTCTCGGTGATGTAGGGACGCAGGCGCTCGGCCATCGGCAGGTACTCGTCGCAAATCTGGTCCACGGTGTAGGTGGGCAGGTTGTAGATGAGCTCGAGCTCAGGGTTCACGCGGGCGAGAGCGGTCTCCAGCTTGTCGCGGAACAGTGCCTCGTCCAGCATGTCCTGCATGCGCAGACCGATGCGGGCCATCTTGTCCTGATAGCACGGACCGATACCGCGCTTGGTGGTACCGATGTTCTTCTTGCCGAGCTTCTGCTCAAAGGCGCCATCCAGATCGATGTGGTACGGCATGATGACATGCGCGTTGCCGCTGATCTTGAGATTCTTGGTGGTGATGCCGTCGGCCTCGAACATGTCGATCTCCTCAAGGACAACCTTGGGGTTGACGACGCAGCCGTTACCGATCACCGACACGTGGTCGGAATACATGATGCCGGAGGGCACCTGGTGCAGGCCGTACTTCTTGCCGTTGACGACGATGGTGTGACCGGCGTTGTTGCCGCCCGAGTAGCGCACGACAGCATCGAAGTCGCCGGCGACCAGGTCGCAAATCTTACCCTTGCCCTCATCGCCCCACTGGGCACCGACCAAAACGGTTGACGGCATGTTTACTCCTTACATTCATGGACTGTCTACGCGCCACGCCGGCACGCAGAAGCACAAAACATTCCTAGTATACCCGTGCAACGGGCGCCTGTCCTACTCCTCGGCATGTGCCCCATCAAGCTCATAGAACTTGGTGGATGCCGGCAGGAACATCAGGTCGACGTCGCCGATCGGGCCCGAACGGTTCTTGGCCACGACGATACGCGTAACGCCCTCGTCGGGTCGATCGTCGCGCGAGGCTTCGGCCTCGTCGGCGGAGCGGTCCAAGAACATAACGATATCGGCGTCCTGCTCGATGGAGCCCGATTCACGAAGGTCGGAAAGCTGCGGGCGCTTGCCGGTACGGGATTCGACCTGACGCGAGAGCTGCGACAGCGCAATGAGCGGGATCTTGAGCTCCTTGGCCATGATCTTCAGACCACGCGACATCTCGGAGACCTCGACGGTACGGCTCTCGGAGCGGCGTCCCGGCGGAGGACTCACCAGCTGCAGGTAGTCCAGGATGATGATGGCCTTCTCCTTGTTGTGGAGCATGCGGCGGCTCTTGGCGCGAATCTCGGTCACTGTGGTGCCGGGCGTATCGTCAATCAGAATATCGAGCTTGGACAAGGTCTGCGTGGCCTCGTTGATATTGGCCCACTGCTCGGGGCTAATGCGGCCCATGCGGAAGTCACTGATCGAGATCATGGCGTAGGCGCAGATCAGACGCTGGGCAATTTCCTTGCCCGACATCTCCAGCGAGAAGAAGCCGACGGTATAACCAGCGGCGGCAGCGTTGAGCGCCAGATTCAGGGCGAACGACGTCTTACCTACAGCAGGACGGGCGCCGATAATGATGAGCTGACCCTCGCGAAAACCCATGAGCATGCGGTCGAGCGACGGGAAACCCGTGGGCACGCCCGCAGCCTGGCCGCCGGCCTGGCACACTTCCTCGGCCTCGTTATAGGCCTCGACCATAAACTCGGTCAGCGTCTTGTAGCTCGACTTGACCTCGCGCGCCGTGACCTTGAGCAGCTTGCTCTCAGCCAGCTCCACGACCTCTTTGGTATCGGTGGGGGCGTTATATGCCAGCGCGTTGATCTCGTTGGTGGCGCCGATCAACTCACGCAGCATCGAGTCGCGGCGAACGATGGCGGCATGGTGCTGCCAGTTCACGAGCGACAGAGTCTGACCCATCAGCTCCAAAATGTACGCCTCGCCGCCCACGGCATCGAGCTTGTTGATGCTTCGCAGGTAATCGATCAGCGAGATGGAGTCGATGGGAATGCGGCTGTTGTACATATCGACCATCGCGGTATAGATGGTCTTATGAATGGGCCGGTAGAAGTCATCGGGCTGCAGCTCGACCTGGGCCTCCTCGACCACCTCGGGCGATAGCAGCATAGCGGCCAGTACATTGGCCTCTGCATCTTGGTTTTGGGGAAGACCCAACTTTGAGCCGCGGTCCTCAACCGTCAGCCCGGTCTCCCTATCGTCGTATGCCATGAGCATCCTCATTCATATCGCTTGCGAGCATCCATAGTATCAGCCACGGTCCCAAAACGCGCCACGCGCCGCCAATCATCACCGAACGAAACGGATGAACGGTCCCGTATATAGGACTTCGACGCAACGTTCACCATGACACTCACTCAACGCAAAAAACAAAAGGGCGCCCCGGTTTCCCAGAGCGCCCTTCTTAGAACAAGATTGTTGCGTTGCAGCAAATGCTACTCGGCAGCAGCCTCAGTCTCGACCTCGGCGGTCTCGGCCTCGGCGACCTCAGCGGCCTCCTCGACCTCAGCCTCGGCAGCGAGCTCCTCGGCGGTAACGCCGACGAGAACGACAACCTCGGCCTTGATCTCGCGGTACAGCGAGATGGCAACGGTGTGGGCACCGGCAACCTTGATGGGCTTACCGAGCTCGACGCGCTTGCGGTCGATGTCCATACCGAGCTGAGCCTTGATGGCGTCAGCGATCATAGCGGCGGTAACGGAGCCAAAGAGGATGCCCTCGTCGCCGACCTTGACGTCAACGGTGACCGTCTTGCCCTCGAAGGCAGCCTTGGTCTCGTTGGCGGTAGCCAGACGGACGGCCTCGCGCTTGGCGATGTTGTTGCGACGCTCGTCAAGCTGCTTGAGGTTGCCCTTGGTGGCGGCAACAGCGAGCTTCTTGGGGAACAGGAAGTTCTCAGCGTAACCCTGAGCGACCTCTACGACGTCACCCTCGCCGCCCTTGCCCTTGATCTCATCGAGAAGAATAACCTTCATGATGCGTCTCCCTTCTTAGCCGCGGTCGCGGTTGCCACGAGAGGAAACCACGGGGACGGTGTACGGCAGGAGAGCCATCTCGCGGGCGCGCTTGATGGCGTTGGCGATGTCATGCTGATGCTGCGTGCAAGCGCCAGTGACGCGACGGGGCTTGATCTTGCCACGGTCGGTCATGTACTTACGGAGAAGCTGAGTGTCCTTATAGTCGATGAACTCAGTGTTCTCCTTGCAGAACTGGCAGTACTTACGACGCGGCTGACGTGCAGAAAAATCATTAGCCATGTCAAAATACCTTTCGTTTGGCAACTTCGGCGAACCGAAGCCGCCTCTCACTCAAAAATAGGTGAACAACCCTTAGAACGGGATGTCCTCATCGTAGACGTCGACCGCGGGCGGCGTGGCCACCGGTGCGGCAGGACGTGCTGCGGGCGCGGGAGCTGCGGGGGCGTAACCGCCCTGATCGTAGCCACCCTGGCCACCACGGGAGCTCATAAACTCGATCTCATCGACGATGACCTCAAGCTTGCTCCGGCGCTGGCCGTCGCGCTCCCAAGAGCTGTAGCGCAGCTTGCCCTCGATCGCGACCTTGTTTCCCTTTGCCAGGAAACGGCTCACGGCCTCGGCGCGGGTGCCGAACATAGTGCAGTCGACAAAGTTGGGATAGTCCTCCCACTCGCCAGTCTGCGCGTTGCGGCGACGATCGTTCACGGCGACGCCAAAGGACAGAACCTGGGTTCCGCCGGCGGTGGCGCGCAGCTCGGGATCGCGGGTGAGGTTACCGGTGATGTTCACTCGATTGATGCTCATAACTCACTACTTCCTCTTGGGGCACAAGCCCAGTCCAAAACGACAGTCTTACTCCTGGTCGTCGCGACGGACGATCATGTGGCGGACCACAGCGTCGGTGATGCGCAGGACGCGATCAAGCTCGGCGATCTGGGTAGGATCTGCGTGGAAGTTGATGAGGGTGTAGTCACCATCGGTGAGGTCGTTGATCTCGTAGGCGAGCTTGCGCTTGCCCCACTCGTCAACGGAGTCGACCTTGCCAGCGCCCTCAGCGATCGTGGTATCGATACGCTTCATAACAGCGAGACGAGTCTCGGGGTCGAGCGACGGGTCAACAAAGAACAGCAGTTCATAAGCCTTCATATTGTCACCTCCTCTGGGCAAATGTGGCTTCAGGTCGTGAAGGTGCGCCTGAAGCAGGAAAAGACTTGGTAATAATATCTTTCAACCTCCTAGGCTGCAAGAATATGCAGCTACAACCTCATGACCTCCACATATGCCCATACTCACACGACGTTTCATGCGCATTCCAACCAAATGCTGACCAAAAGCTTGACGGATCTGTTGACAAGATACGGTGCCGTGGGGACAAGCTGAGCCAAGCCGCAGGTCAGCGGGCACAAGGCTGTGGTCGCAAAATGCATACCAGTGGCCCACAGCACCACCCAAAGATTTTTAAATTCATTGCCAAGTCGCTTATGAATACCCTTTTTTGAACAATTGAGTTGATCAACCACGCTGGTCGGAAGCCGTTTTTTGGCACCTCAAGCCCCACTGCAGCGCCAAGCACGGCCAAGCGTTTTAAAAAATGCCAACTTTTCTGTTTGCACTTTGCGATTCCTCGTGTATACTGACTTTCGCATTTAACGGAGAGTTGTCCGA
Organism: Collinsella sp. AF19-1LB; assembly: GCF_003459655.1. Taxonomy (NCBI): domain Bacteria; kingdom Bacillati; phylum Actinomycetota; class Coriobacteriia; order Coriobacteriales; family Coriobacteriaceae; genus Collinsella; species Collinsella sp. AF19-1LB. The sequence goes on along the minus strand of NZ_QRWO01000038.1, from coordinate 6,660 downwards.
GTGGCCGAAGGAGCACGATTGGAAATCGTGTAGGCGTCAAAAGCGTCTCCAGGGTTCAAATCCCTGACTCTCCGCCAGTTAATTCCAAAGCAGGCCTTCGAGCCTGCTTTGTTTTTACCCCACGCGGAGGGGTGGCAGAGTGGTTGAATGCGGCGGTCTCGAAAACCGTTTGGCCTGTATAAGGTCACGAGGGTTCGAATCCCTCCTCCTCCGCCATTTTGGTTGAGAAAGCTCCCGAAAACGGGGGCTTTTTTGTTTAGAGTCCCTTACAAGCAAATACGGCGGAGGAGGAGGGATTCGAACCCGCCAGGGCGCGGAGCGTAAAGAAAACGCGCCAGTGGCGCGTTTTTAGCGCAGCGCGGTCGGCGTAAGCCGACCGGATAAATTTTGAGCTCCGCTCAAAATTTGGACATCCATCCTATTCAGCCACGTCCCCCATTGCTTTCGATTTCACCTTGAATCTCAAACATGTACATCACCCTCCAAAAACGACATTTTTCGGCATCTTTGGAGGCTGATGTACATGTTTGGTACCCATGACCGTTCCCAGTCCCTACCGTTTGCCGAGCAATAGGGTCTCAATCGCCGCCAACCATGTACTATGTACGGGCATTGTTCAAACCCGAGAATCAAAGGACCTCATCTTGCCCGTCGTCGCCGCTATGACTGTTACTTCACACGCCTCGGATGCCATGGTCGCTATCCCATTTTGGCTCGAGATGTTCGCCGTCGTCGCGGCTTCAATCTCGGGCGTGTTGGTCGCGCGCGAGCACAAACTCGACCTGGTGGGTGCAGTTGCGCTCGCCGTGGTCTGTGGCTTGGGCGGCGGTCTTTTACGCGACATGACGCTGCAGGTGGGCAACGTCTACATCCTCAACCAGCCAATGGCGCTGCCGCTTTCCATTGCCACGGCAGCCATCATCTATATTTTCCCGGCAATCGTCGACAAGCCCGAAAAACTCATTCCCCTGCTCGACATCATCTCGGTCGGCATCTACGCCGCCACTGGAGCAGACAAGGCGCTGGTCTACGGCTTTGCGCCGGCGGTGTGCATCATGATGGGCTTTTTCACCGCGGTGGGCGGTGGCATGTTGCGCGACGGCTTTATGGGCGTGGTTCCGGGCATTTTCCAACGTACTAACTTTTATGCCATCGCCGCCATCGCCGGATCGACAAGCTATGTGTGTCTCGTTATGAGCGGCATCATGAGCAATGTCGCCGCGCTGGTCGTATGCGTTGTCGTGACCATGGGTCTGCGCTGGCTCTCGCTGCGCTTTGACATCAAAAGCCCCACCGAAGAGGACATCGCGCGCTTTTTGCACCGCAAAAAGTAGATTGCGCGGGCTCATCCTTCGAAATACAACCGAGAGGTTCTTTTAGAGCGCCCACGCGTTGGGTACCCTGTTAGATGCATATCGAGCATCTAACGAAGGATTCACTATGCCCCGCAATCAATTCCCGTCGACCCAGCGCTGTAAAGCGTGGGGCCGCATCACCATCCTATTCGCACTCATCGCGCTGGCGATCACCGCGCTTCCCACGGCGTCGTTCGCCGGCACGGACACCGCAGGAAACGTACTTGCGACCGACAATGACGCCAATCCGTCCGGCGTCGAAGGTGACCTGTACTGGGCAGGTCAGAGCCTCAACCTGAACGACACCTCCATCCACCGCGATATCATCGCCGCGGGCGATACCCTCTCGATCCGCGACTGCACGGTGGGTGGCGCCGTCCGCTTGGCGGCGCGTACCATCGACGTTGCCAAGACCACGGTTGATGGCAGCGTGACCGTCGCTGGCCAGCATGTCGTGCTCAATTCCGACAGCACCGCCAACTGCTTCTACGCGATAGGTGAGACGGTTGCCCTGCGAGGCTCTACCAAGTCGGCAGCGCTTGCGGGCGACACGGTGACCATCGATGGCACCGTCGATGGCGATGTCGAGGTTTGGGCCGACAAGCTCATCCTGGGCAAGAACGCCCGCATCACCGGCACCGTGAACGCTCACGTCTCCGAGGACCCCGAGCGTGCCGCGGGAGCCGAGGTCGGTGCGCTCAAGATCGACCGCACCGAGAGCGAGGATACTTCCACCGTTAACGATGTCATCGGCGGTATCGTCGCCGCGGCACTCTCGACCTGCTTTGTCGCCCTACTGCTCGAACTCGTCTTTCCGCGCGCAACCGCCAGCGCCGCCGGCATGCTCCACCAGCGCCCCATGCCCCTGTGGGTGAGCGGTCTTCTGGGCACGATTGCTATCGTCCCCGCCGTCCTACTGCTAATTATCTCTATCGCTGGTCTGTCGCTTGCCGGAGCCCTCATGTGCGGTGTTATTGGCATCGCGCTGGTGTCGAGTGCCTTTGCAGGGTGCGCGATCGCGCGCATGGTCGGACACAGCCAGAACCGCTACGCCATGGCGGCCGCCGACGGCGTGATCGCAGGTGCACTTACGGCAATCCCCCTCGTAGGCGATTTCATCAGCGGCGTAGCCTTTGTCTTCACGCTCGGCTACGTTATCCAGATCATCTGGCGCAACGCCCACCTCAAACCGCAGCAGCCGGCTAACACGCCAGAACTCCCCACCGCTTAGCAGCTAACCACCACAAAGGGGCCAGGTACCTTTGTGGTGGTGCAAGCGAACCTGTCCCCCTTGCACCAAAAAGGGCGCCGACCATCTCGGTCGGCGCCCTTTCTTGTTAGACGCTATAAAACCCAGCGCTTATTTGTTGACCTGACCGGCGCGGACGGCAGCCTTCTTGCGGTCGGTGGCGTTGAGCAGACGCTTGCGCAGGCGAATGTTCTTGGGGGTGATCTCGACCAGCTCGTCGTCGGCGATGTACTCCAGCGCCTCCTCCAGCGAGAAGGTGCGGGGCGGCACCAGCTGGACGGAGATATCGGAGGTCGAAGAGCGCTGGTTGCCCAGGTTCTTGGTACGGGCAATATTGACGACCATGTCGCCGGCCTTGCTGCGCTCGCCCACAATCATGCCCTCGTAGCACTCAGTGCCCGGCTCAACGAACAGCTGGCCGCGCTCCTGCAGCGTACCCAGAGCGTAGGCGACGGCCTTCTCGGTGGTCATGGAGATCATGGCGCCGTTCTGGCGGTTACCGATCTCGCCGGCATAGGGGCCGTACTCCAGGAAGGTGTGGTAGAACACGCCCTCGCCGTGGGTGACGTTCATGATGCGGTTCTTAAGGCCCATGATGCCGCGCGTCGGGATCTTGAACTCGAGGTGCGTCACGATGCCCGAGGTATCCATGCTCGTCATGATGCCGCCGGAGGTGCCGAAGACCTCAACGACCTTGCCCGAGTACTCGTCCGGGCACTCGACGACGGCCTGCTCGACGGGCTCCATCTTGTTGCCGTTCTCGTCCTTCTTAAACAGAACGCGGGGACGACCGACCTGGAACTCAAAGCCCTCGCGGCGCATGGACTCCATCAGAACGGACAGGTGCAGGATGCCGCGACCCGAGACCTCGACGCCGCTCTTGTCCTCGAGCTCCTCGATCTTCATGGTCACGTTGTTCTCGGCCTCGTTGAACAGGCGCTCCTTGAGCTGACGGGCACCAACGATGTCGCCGTCGCGACCGACGAGCGGGGAGGTCGAAGCCTCAAAGACGATGGACAGGGTCGGCGGGTCGATCTCGATGGGCTCGAGCTCAACGGGGCTCTCGGGATCGGTGTAGACATCGCCGATATCGGTGCGGTCGATGCCCACGACGGCAGCGATGTCGCCGGCGCCGACTTCCTGACACTCGGTGCGGCCCAGGTAGTCGAAGGTAAAGAGCTGTTTGACGGTAGCGGTGGCGCTGGAGCCATCGTTCTTGACAACCAGGATCTGATCGCCCTGGTGAATGGCGCCGGAATACACGCGACCGATGCCGATGCGGCCGACAAAGTTGGAGTGGTCGATGGTCACACACTGCATGGCCAGCGGGGCGTTCTCGTCAACCTCGGGGGCGGGCATGTCGTCGATGATCATGTCGAGCAGCGGATACATGTCCATATTGCCGTCCTCGGGGTCATGGCGGGCAAAGCCGTTGACGCCGCTGGCGTAGATAACATGCTCCATGGCAAACTCGAGCTGGTCGTCGGTGGCACCCAGATCGGCCATGAGGTCCAGGCAGTCGTTGTATGCCTTCTCGGGGTTGGCGCCCGGACGGTCGATCTTGTTGATGACGATCATGATCTTGAGGCCGGTGTCGATAGCGTGACGCAGCACGAAGCGAGTCTGGGGCATGGGGCCCTCAAAGGCGTCGACCAGCAGCAGAGCGCCGTCGGCCATGCGCAGCACGCGCTCGACCTCGCCACCAAAGTCGGCGTGGCCCGGGGTGTCGATGACGTTGATCTTGACGTCCTTGTACTCGATAGAGATGTTCTTGGCGAGAATCGTGATGCCGCGCTCGCGCTCCTGGTCGTTAGAATCCAGGACGCGGTCCTCGACCTGCTGGTTGGCACGGAAGGCGTCCGTGGCACGCAGGAGCTTGTCGACCATCGTCGTCTTGCCGTGGTCGACGTGGGCGATGATGGCGATGTTCCTCAGATTGTCTACGCGCATGTAGTTCCCCTATCTTCTATCCATATACAAACGGCACGCGTATGCGGCCCGCCCAGCGATACAACGCTCAGCGGGAATATTGAGCCTTTTACCGAAAACTCGTTTATTTTAGCGATTTTAGATGAGAGGGGTTTCCTCACCTGCAGGTTCAGGGTCGCTCCACATAAAACCATCGCCGGCGCCCATGCCCTCATACAGCACATATGCCGAAAAACCGCTCTCGAGCGTAGTCTCAAAGAAGCTCACGAGCAGAGCGTCGTGGTAGCCTCCGTCAATCTCGACGCAGCCGGTATAGCCGATGGCATAGCGGGCGATACGGCCCAGGCCCTCGTCCTTAAGACCCATCTTGTGCTCGGAGATAAAGTTGGTGGCCGCCTCGAGGCACGCCTCTTCGCCATCCTCATCGAGCGCCGCCAGATAACGGTTGGAAGCAGCGTCCTCAATTGCCACGACCACGCCAGGGTTTTCACCGGCGGCAAGGTCGTCCAAGAACGCGCCGATCAGGTCACACACCATGGCGTCGAGCTCGGCGGAGACGTTACCGGCGTCCTGCATATCCTGTGCCATCTTTAGACCTTCCCATCGAGTCTGGCGTCGTTACAGTTCTTGTGCCTCGGCAGCGATCTTGGCGGCAGCGTCGCGGGCGCGCATCATATCCATCGCGCGCTTGTCGAGTACCTTGATCTGGTTGGTCAGCATTACTGCATCGACCACACCCCAGATTACCAAGCCTGTTGAAATCGAAAACCCAAGCGCACCAACTGTACCACGAAGGCGCGAGCAGATTGCCGCGACAAGGGCGGAGACGACAACCATCTTGATAAACGAGCCGCGGCGCTCGCGAAGCGTGCGGGCCTGCGTCACATAGGCAATGCGAGCCGCCTCGGATGCCTCCGAGCGCATCTGGGCTTCACGCGCGATGGCGGCCGCTTCAGCCGATACGCGGGTACCCATCAGCGACCTCTCCGCTCGCGTGCCAGACATTTAGAAATCATCGGGGGAGAGCGTATGGACGAACTCGTCGAACTTCTCGAACTCCTGCTCGTCGTCGACTTCCTCGGCATGGGCAGAAACGGTACCCAGGCGATTCATGATGTCGTCCTCCACAAACATGGGAGCATTGCTGCGCACGGCAAGGGCAATGGCATCACTGGGACGGGCGTCGATCTTGCGCTCGTCACCATCGGCCAGTACGACAATCGTCGCGTAGAACACCGGCGGCGCGGCGCGAACGATCTCGATGCGCTCGAGCTTGGCGCCCAGGGCGTCGACGGTGTCGAGCAGCAGGTCATGGGTAATCGGGCGCTCGGCGCGGCCGCTATCGATGCCGCGGCTGATGGCAGCAGCTTCAAACGAACCAGTCTGAATGGAAAGGGAACGCAGCGGCGCGGGCGAGTCCGATTTGCTGCTGCGCTCACGAAGTACGATAAGCGATGGCACGGGACCGGCGGCCATGACGATGGTCTCTATGTCGACACGAACCATGGAACACCTCCGGTACGTAGCGGTTAACACGCGGCAGCCCGCCGCATTGAATAGCTATACTACCCAAACTTTCGCACAGCACACAAAATCAAAGTAGTTAATTTGGGGCGGGGCTTTTTTGACTACTTTCAGTAGGTAAGAAAAAAGCCCCGAGGCAACGCCCCAGGGCTCTTCACAGTTTTGATGGTGGACCTGACAAGATTCGAACTTGTGACCTCCCGGTTATCAGCCGGACGCTCTAACCAACTGAGCTACAGGTCCATCATGGTGGAGGTTAGGGGGATCGAACCCCTGACCTCAGGCTTGCAAAGCCCGCGCTCTCCCAGCTGAGCTAAACCCCCACGGAGACAGTAATAAACACCCCAGCGGCGACTCGGCTCTCGCTGGGGTGTTTATTGCGAAAGAAAGTGGTGGACCTGACAAGATTCGAACTTGTGACCTCCCGGTTATCAGCCGGACGCTCTAACCAACTGAGCTACAGGTCCATCGCGCAAGGGATATATTAGACGAGTCGTTACGCGCGCGTCAACAACTTTTTTGAAAATCTTTGAGGGGTGTCGGCCCCGGCTGCCCGGCGGCATGCGAAGTCGCCTGCTCGGACAGTCCTGCTCGCACGGAGAG
>NZ_QRWO01000037.1:0-17393 GCF_003459655.1 Collinsella sp. AF19-1LB | reverse complement strand
AAGAGCAAACCACCCTTTTTAAGGGTGGTTCTGATTAAAGAAAAATCAAAAAAATCTGAAATAGTTCTTGCATAGTTAGTTATATAAAGTATTATAACGTCATGGGATGAATGAAGGGTTCATCCAAGTGAGTTAGGAGTAAGGGATGTTCAATTTCGATGAGCCTCGTTACGAGAAGGTTGTGAGCGATGCCCTCGCTCTCCGTCCTCAGATTGAGGCTGCCGTGGACGAGGTCTGCGAGCAGGGTTATTCCAACATCTTCTTCATCGGCTGCGGCGGCACCTGGGCCCACACGCTCCCGATGAAGTATTGGGTCGAGACCACCACGGCCGACGTCGATGTCCACTGCGAGATCGCCGCAGAGTTCCTCGCCTGCCCGCCCAAGACCTTCAACAAGGATTCTGTCTGCGTCTTCTCCACCCGTACCGGCACCACCCCCGAGATCATTGAGGCTGCCAAGTTCTGCCAGGAGCAGGGCGCCCGCACGCTGATGTATGTCTCCAACGACAACACCCCGGCCACCGAGTACGCCGATTACAAGTTCTTCAGCTTCGCCGAGGACGACGTTCTGTGCGAGGCCATCTACACCTACCAGATCACGCTGGTCGCCCGCTTCCTCAAGAACGCCGGCGCCTTCCCCAAGTACGACACCTTCATGGAAGAGTTCGGCAACATCGCTCCGTACCTCATCAAGGCCAAGGACGCTCAGGACGAGCGCTGCGCCGCCATGGCCGAGGACTTCAAGGACACCGATTACCACATGGTGATTGGCTCCGGCATGCTCTGGGGTGAGGCCTACGACTACGCCATGTGCATCCTCGAGGAGATGCAGTGGATCAAGACCAAGTCCATCCACGCCGCCGAGTTCTTCCACGGCACCATCGAGCTGTGCGAGGAGGGCACGAGCCTCATCATGCTCTACGGCGAGGACGACACCCGTAAGCTCATGGACCGCGTGGACAACTTCACTCACATGCTCGCCGACGAGAAGGGCGTCAACGTCCGCGTGAACAAGTTTGACACCGCCGAGGTCGAGCTGCCGTTCAGCGACCCCGAGTTCCGCAAGATCGTCTCCCCGATGGTCACCTACACCATCACCGAGCGTCTGAGCTGCCATCTCGAGCACGTCCGTAACCACCCGCTCACCACGCGTCGTTACTATCACCAGATGAACTACTAATCCTCTCAAATTGCTGCGGTTGTCTGCAGGCGAGCTGCGCAGAATGCCTCGCCTGCAGACCTGTTTCTGGGGTTGATCGAAATGGTTGTCCAGTATCTTCTAGTTGCACTGGTCGCATTTATTGCGTCCATGGACGAGCAATTATTTGGCATTACGATGCTTGGTCGTCCGCTGTTTACGAGCCTGTTTGTCGGCTTGATCCTTGGCGATGTCCAGCAGGGCGTTATCGTCGGCGCTGCTTTGGAGTCCATGTTCATGGACGCCATCATGGTCGGCGCGGCGGTTCCTCCCGAGGTCTATGCCTCCGGCGTACTTGGCTGCGCGTTTGCTGTCATTACGGGTACAGGCACGGCAACTGCCGTCGCGCTCGCCCTTCCCGTCTCCGTCTTCCTTCAGGTGTGGCGCAACTTCTGCTACGCCGTTCCGGGTGCCTTTGCCTGCAAGAAGATTGAGACCGCTCTGGCAAATCGCGATCTTGCCAAGGCGAATCTGTACCATCTGACCATCGTGCCGCTGTCGATTGGCATTCCGTCTGCACTGCTGGTGTTTGGCTCACTGTTCTTTGGTGCCGACCTCATCAACAATGCGCTCAACGCGATTCCGCAGTTTGTGATGGACGGCCTCAACGTTGCGTCCGGCGTCATGGTCTGCATCGGCTTCGCTCTTCTTATCAGGACCATGGGCGATAACAAGCTCCTTCCCTGGCTGTTCCTGGGCTTCATTATGGTCATCTACCTCAAGATGGACGTGGTCGGCGTCGCCGCAGCTGCCATTTGCGTCGCGCTGCTCCTGGCCTTCCGCGAGGGCTCGTCCGGTCCGCAGACGGTTGCTGCAGATGAAGAGGAGGACTTCTAATGGCTATCCAGAACACCGACCTCAAAGAGGCCAAGAAGGACGCGATTATGACTCCCGATATGTATCGGAGCATGTTCCTTCGCCAGTTTACGAGCCAGTGCTCGCAGTCGTACGACAAGATGATGGCAATGGGCTTCATGTACACCATTCAGAAGCCCCTGCGTAAGATCTATCCCAACGACGACGATTACTATGCGGCGCTCGATCGCCATACCGAGTTCTTTAACATCACGCCTCATGTGCTTCCGTTTGTAGCCGGCCTAACGGTTTCGATGGAAGAGCAGGCGGCTGCCGATAAGAACTTCGACACGTCCTCGATTAACGCCATGAAGGTCGGACTTATGGGACCGCTTTCCGGCATCGGCGATTCGTTCTACTGGGGTACGTTCCGCGTGGTTGCCGCCGGCATTGGTATTGGCATCGCTTCGACGGGCAACCCGCTCGGCCCCATCGTGTACGCGCTCATCTACTCCGTGATTAACTTTGCAACGCGTATCGTCGCCGCCCATCTGGGTTACGACTTGGGAACCAAGTTTTTGCAGCAGTCCGAAGAGAGCAACCTTATGTCTCGCATGACGCATGCTGCCGGTGTTCTCGGAATGACCGTTATCGGCGCCATGATTGCGGCACAGGTCTCGCTGTCCACGGCTTTGACCTTTGACGTGGGTGGTTCGGAGATTGTCCTGCAGGATCTGTTCGATTCGATCTTCCCCGGTCTGCTGCCCTTGCTGGCAACGTTCGCTTGCGTTGCCCTCTATAAAAAGGGCGTCAAGACCATTTGGATCATCTTGGGCATCTTCGCAATCTGCATCATCGGAACGGGCTTGGGAGTGTTCGCAGCGGCATAATGTTGACTGCTATGCTCGCGCGTTGGATAACTAACTGACCGTTTGAAAACGGGGCTCGGCGTAAGGCCGGCCCCGTTTTTTGTTTGAGGGATTTTCCGACCGTCCAATAATCCACGCTCATGCATCACTCACGCATCTCTCATCTCTCATTCGTCACTAACACGAGAGATAGCTGAAAGATGAGAGATAAATATGAGAGATAGCAATGCTGCAAGATGGCTGAGGGATCGAGGCAAAGTTCCCGTATACATGAGTTTACCTGCGCGAACGTGATTTGCTTGAACCGATAACGGCATTTTTGTTTCTCATCTCTCACTCATCTCTAAGCTGAGAGATAAATGAGAGATGGCTGAGAGATAGACAGACGGCCTGTCGGGGACATGCATCGCTGTTAGATTGATGCCGCGCGCGGAGCAGCTGCACGTTCACCCGCGCCCTGCATCCCGCCATTTCACGCGCTGCACATCGAAACCTCCAGCAAAGCAGGTACAATAGCCCAATGTGCATCGCGCACGACGATGATATCGGCGCCCGCGACTGGGGGAGACAACATGGCAGAGCAACAGATAACGCCGGGGACCAAGCTTCAGGTGGCATTCGACGTGCCCATGGGCCAAAAAACCGACTTCAACATGCTCGCCACGTACAAAGAGAACCTGGACGACGCGTACTTTCTTATGAGCGCGCCCATGCTCGCCGGCAAGCCGCTCATCATGGACGAAAACCAAAAGCTGCTGCTGCAATACAAAGTGGGCGAGGAGACGTTCGTGCTCGCCGGCTACCCCGAGTCGGTCGAGAAAAAGGGCATCCGCACCTACTGGAAAATGCGCAAAGTCGCCGAGCAGCGCACCTTTGTCAAGCGCCGCGACGAGCGTTTTAAGGTCGCCATGCGCCTGACCTACCAGCGCGACAACGCGCCGACCCCCGAGCCCGAGGACGCCATGACCATCGACGTCTCGGCCGGCGGTCTGGCCGTCTACCTCAACGATTATCCCGACGTGGGCGAGGCCCTGTCCGTGCAAATGCCCACGATCCGCCTGCAGGGCGAGCGTCACGAGCTGCCCGAGCAGCTGGGCATCGTGTGCTGGGTGCGCCGCGCGCCCAAGGGCAGCCTGTACCGCAACGTCTGCGGCCTGCAGTTCCGCTACGCCGACGACATGGAGCGCGAGCTCGTCAAAGAATACGTCGGCTACATTCGCACCAAATATAAGATCTGATCGCCATGGCTCTGTTCAAGCGTAACGACAAAGATCAAGCTGCCGAGGATTTGGCCGAGGGTGTAGCCGAGAATCATGCCGAGGGCATGGCTGAGGATTTGGCCGAAGGTCAGGCCGAGCATCAGGCCGAGGACCAGGCCGTGCGCGCGCCCCAAGACGCACCCCGCGTCAATGCCGAGGACGCGCCCGGCGAGGACTCCGCCCTCGATCAGCCTCCCACCTCCCGCAAGCGCTTCGGCAAGCGCAAGCCCAAACCCAAGCGCGACTTGCGCGGCGTGGTGCGCATCGAGGAGCTGGAGCAGGCACTGGCCGACCAGGACCTCGAGGACATCGACCCCGACGCGGTCGTCTCCATGTACATGCCCAAGCGCCGCATGGAGCGCATCGGCGCGGCGCTGCTGCGCATGGACAAACTGCAAAAGGCCCTCGTGGTGCTGGCGCTTGCCTTTGGCGTGCTGTTCGCCCTGTCGTTTATGCAGGAAAACATGGGTAACTTCACTATCAACCTCAACCGCCTGGAGCTGTTCCGCCGCGGCGTGGCCATTGCCGACAACGGCGACTTTAACAACGCCACCGCGCGCCTGGCCGCCGACGCCTTGGACAACGGCACCAATATCGCTGCCGAGGACCTGCCCGACAACCTGGACGATATCGACGGCAGCCACAACGGCAAGAACTACGTGGCGTACACCTTCTATATCCGCAACGCCGGCAAGACCGATCTGGGCTACAGCGCCAAGCTCAAGGTGGTCAGCGCCAGCAAGGGCGTGGAGAAGGCGGCGCGCGTGAGGGTGTATCGTAACGGCGAGCCCACCACCTACGCGGCCGCCGCGGCCGACGGTAACCCCGAGCCCAACACCGAGCCGTTTGCGTCCAAAGACGTGGTGACGACCATTAGTCACGCGAACTTCCGCGTGGGCGATGTGGACAAGTACACCGTGGTCATTTGGCTGGACGGCGACGACCCGGAGTGCGTGGACAAGATCATCGGCGGCGCTGTGGAGTTCGGTTTTGATTTTGATTCGTCCGAGACCGACGACTCGAGCCTGTTCGTTAAGTTCGTGCAGGATATTGCCGATACCCTGACCGGCAGCGATCCCATTAGCGCGAGCGGCAACGAGGCGCCTGATTACTACAAGGAACACAACGTGACTTGGAGTAACCGTCGCAACCAAAAGAACTCGCCCGCAGGGGACGGGGACAAGTAGAACGAACAGGCGCCGGGCCGGAATCGATTTTCCGGCCCGGCGCTTTTGTTATGCGGAGGCGTTGTCTTTGGAGGAGGCGACGTCGCCAGCGGCGCCGTCCAGCAAGAACAACCGCAGCACGAGTTTGATCGCGTAGCCCGGTTTGACCTGCGCCGCGTCTCCCATGCGTTCGCCCAGGTCGCCGCAGTAGGCATAAAGGTCGCGGATCAGATCCGCGCCCGAGAGGGTGAACATGTAGCCCGCGTCCGAAAGCGCGTTGGGTGCTGCGGGCAGCCCCGCAGCCAGGCAAAAGCTCGCAAGGTCGGGGCCCATGACGGCCTCGTAGTCAATCGCGTGCTCACCGTCCCGGGCGGCCTGCTCCTGCTCGCGGGTGTATGACAACGCGGCCGCCAGCACAAAGCTGGGCGTGGGCGCGTTGACGTCGTCGGTGGTGGCGACGAGCTTGCCGGCCGCCTGCGTGACCAGCCAGGCGACCTCGCGCTGGCAGCGAACGGCTTTGCGCGTCACCGGCTTGATCGATCCGGCAGAAACGCTTCCCTTGGGTTGATTGGCGGCAGCCATAGAGCCCTCCCGGCAAATAGCCCGCACAAGCAGGCAGAAATTACACGTGCTACATCAGTATAGCGGGTGGGGAAGGACTAGGGCGAAGCTCGGCGGAGGGTGAATGTGTGCGATGGTGTGGAACTGCGGTCGCAAGGCTTAAGAGGGACTTACGGCTTTGCAGGAGAGAGATCAAATAAGGTAACGATGTTCACATAGCACCACATATAACCCGAGGTAGACCTATGAATCTGCCGGAATGTAGGCTGCCGAAAACTCATAAGGAAATCGTAAGAATTATGGTATTCTCAACTCTATATCAAAAGGATGGGCAAGCAACATCCAACACGAAAGCGCGGGCTCCCCTTCCGGGCTTCTCGAGGGTCATCTGGGATGAATGGGGAAAGAAAGGGGTCCGTATGGATACCAAGGCATTAAAGAAGCAGATGGGCGCCGCCATCGCCATGGTCCTCGTGGCAGCCGTAGCCCTCGGCTCCGCCACCTTCGCATGGTTTGTCAGCAACAACACGGTTAAGGCGACGACTACCAACATTAGCGCGCAGTCGAATTCTGCATATCTGGTGATTGATAATGCGGATGCCGGTTCTACGAAGACAACGTCCACGGGTTCGGCTACCGCTTCTGAGACGTTTGATGCTGATACCAAGCTTTATCCCGCTCAATGGAAGAGGAATTTCGATAACACTGGTAATAAAGCTGCCAGTGAGGCGGATGGCGTCTGGCAATTCGAAAGTGCCTATGCAAAGGATAAGGCCACGCCCGATGAGAAGGATGACACGCGTTTCGCCGTTGGTAATCCTGAAACGGCTGCGACCAAGGATTACACCCTTGCAAATACTTTTTATATCGGTACCGGTACTTATGATGGTACCTTTACCAACTTGAAGGTAACTGGCGTTGAGATTAACAATACGTCTAATTCCAAACTCGACTCTGCTATGCGCGTGCTTGTAATGTGCGATAATGAGTGGGCCGTTTGGTCAAAAGCAGGCAAAGAGAGCAGCTCGAACACTAATGGAATCATCAAGGCCGACGGTATTGCAAAGAACAAGGATGCTACCGTAAAGGTCTATGTCTACTACGATGGCGCTGACTCCGAGGTTTATACCACCAACCTGGAGAACATCGCAAAGGATTGCGGCGTGACGGTTACTTTCGAGGCGACGCCGACCGAGTTTAAGTAATCAATCCATTTATACATAAAGCTCGACTTTCGCCGGGGGCCGAACCGTCGGCCCCTGGTTTTTTAGAATAGGTTAATCGGATGGCAAAACGATCTCAACAATTAAAGGTTCAGCTCGTTGCCGCGGCTGCCGCGGTTGTGCTGTCTGGTTTCGCACTATCCGCCGCCACGTATGCTTGGTATGTTGCCAACAATACGGTCAGCGCAAAAACGTCTACGATCGGTGCCACCACGAACGGGTTTATTCTTCAGATCGCTCAGAAGTCGAAAGGCGCCCAGCATGGTGGCGCTCAGGATTCTCTCGCGGCGACCGAGCTTGGAGGCAAAATCACTCCTTCCTCGACTGACAATATGGCGGATTGGTATGCCTGCCAGGGTTGGGGCGAAGATGGAAAGGTCACCACTTATACCAAGCTCAATTTCACCGCAGGTGGCAAGGCTGGAGAGTACGAAGCTGGCGGAGAGACGCACTATGCGTTTCTAAAAGGTGAGTACATCCTCTATACGATTTCGGATACCGGATTTGCAGACGTATATCTTGCGGATCCTTCTGAAAATCCCGTCGAAGTAACGGTCAACGGTGATGCTACGACTGACACCATCCCCAAATCCTTGCGCGTTGGATTGACGATTCAGAATGCCGATGCGGATGGTAACGGTACTGGAGCAGAGACTCTGAAATGCGTCTATGCCCCCTATGCAGTTGAAGGCAAGGGAAATGATGCTTCGGCAATTGACGGCTGGGCGTGCATCAACGGTTCTGCTGCGCCTGTTACTCCTTCCTACCAGCATATCGAGGCAGACAACTATGACGGTTGGTGTGCCTCGAAAGTCGGAGAAGATTACGTCGCGGGCTCTAAAGCGATAGCCAAACGGGTTGGTTACAACGGAGTGATTCTTCGAGTGTATATTTGGATGGAAGGTACGGACGCGGATTGCGTTAATAACGAAGCTGCAGAAGATACGGCTACATACAACGTAACCGTCCGTCTTGCCGGCGTTTCTGCTGAATAGCATCCATTATCCTGATCTACTCGAAATTGATAGGGGCCGCTTCAATCGAAGCAGTCCCTTTCTTTTGTGGCGACTTTGCGCAAAACAGCTGCATATGAGCCCGCGTGGATCGGCGATAATGTGAAGAACTGTTCTTCCTGGAGGTTCCTTATGGACGGTATCGCTTCTAGTGTTCCGCTGATTGCTCGGCCGAGTTTCGACCGCGCTTGCAGCTTTGTGCCGTCCGAATATGTCCAGGCCTGGGAGCGGTTCTTGCGCGAGGAGCAGCGTGGCGGCCTGTGGGACAAGCTTCCGCATCGCACCAATGCCGATAGCCCTCAATATCCCTTCCGTCTGACGATTGATTCCGAGCTCTTTCCGGTGCCGCGCGATTCGGGCATCTTTTGGCCTGGTCGCGGGCGCGTTAAGCATCCGCGCAAGAAGACCTTTGCCCTTTCGGTGCACAATTCCAAGCGCGGCGCCTACCCTGATGTTCCGCCGCTCTATCTTGAGGACGGCACGTGGGTGCTCAAGTACTCGTCGCAAAGTGCTTCGGTCGAAAACTGGCGCGACCAGGACTACAACCAAAAGATGATCAACTGCATGGAGTGCGGCGTTCCCGTTGGCGTTTTCTTTGCAACGAGCGCTGGCTACAAGGTTCTGGGCCTAGCGTTTGTTGAGCGTTACGAGCCGGAGAACAGCTGGTTTGTACTGCACGGCCCCGTCCATAAGGGCGGACCCGACGCGCGTTTCTTCCCCGATATGAGCTACATGAAGGAGGCTCCGGTCGCGGCGGAGTTTTCTGGCGCTCCCGTGAGCGACGATGATAAGGTCCGCTACGCGTTGCGTCGCGAACGAATCGGCCAGCAGCGTTTCCGCAATCAGCTCTTTGAGGCCTATACCGGTCGATGCGCCGTCTCGGGCTGCAATGTCGACGAGGCGCTCGAAGCCGCGCATATCGAGAACTATTCGGGTCCCAAGTCGCAGATTGTCAGCAACGGTATTCTGCTGCGCCGCGACCTGCACTCGCTGTTCGACGCCCATCTGATTTCGTTTGAGCTGGTACGCGGCGACTATCAACTTTGCGGGTCGTATCTTCTGCAGCATACGGATTATGCGGCGTTTGCAGGTTCGGTGTTGCGCGAGCCAGACGAACATCGCTTGCGCCCCAACGCTCGATTCCTCGAAGCCCATCGCGCCGAGTTCGATTTCTCGGAATCGCGTCGTCATGCGGAAGCCGTTGCTCCGTATTAGTTAGGTGCAGCCTGCCGCAACTCAATCATGTCGATTGATCGGATCGCGCCGCGCCGCATCGAGGACCGCGCGATCCTGCCATCCTCTCTTCAACGGTTAAAACGGGAAAGGGGAGGCCATGGGATGGCGAAGCGATATTGCGTGCGGCACATAGGGTAACTTGACGCGCGTTCTGATGGATCGGAGCTTATTCCCGCTCGTCGAGGCCACCTGCAGCCAAATCTACCTGCCGTGCCCAAGCTGCGGTGCAGGCCTTCCATGCCTAGACATCAGCTTCATCGACGTCCGCGACAAACACGCCGCCGACTCACGCGCTCGAACAGGCCTGCGCCTTCCAGTCTATCCTCAGCAATGCTCAACCTGCGGATGCGCCATTACCTATGACGATGCGGAGTCATAGCTTCGAAGACTGAATATCTAGTCGGGCAAACCCGGTGATTCGACATTTTCTGCGTTATACCAACAACTCAACTACCTGCGCATACTCGATTTTCTAGTTTTGCCCTACAGGTAAATCCCCTCGCACAAGGTCTTGTGGAACTGGGTGTGGTGGTCGCGTGCCCAGGTGAAGAGCGCCTGGTCAAAGTTGTCCTGGCTGGCGGGGATGCCAAAGACGCCGGCGACTTCCACGCGCACGAACTCCAGCGCGGGCAGCTTGTTGATGGCCGTGAGCGCAAACGGCGACGTGGGCTCCTCGAACAGGTAGTGGCTGCCTTGCAGCGCGCCGCAGGCGGTGCAGGTGCTGGCGAGCGATACGGTTTTGGTGGTGCGCGACGTTACGGGCTTGTAGCCGCAGCGCTCGCGCAGGTAGTCGCGGATCTCGGCCGGCACGCAGCCCAGCGCGGGGACGATGGCTATGGCGTTGGCGCGGGCGGTGTCGATCGCGATGTGGCCCGTGTCATCCATGGCGGGTACTGCGCCGGGCGCGGCCTTGCTGCCCGAGTCCTCGGCAACCCGATACGGAATGCCAAAGGCCGCGACCGTCGTTTGCTCGTGGCACTTCCAACATTCGCGCTTGCCCAGCCCCAGGTAGATGTAGGGCGCGCTGGGGTCGGAGCGATCCACGCCGGGCAGCCACGCGGCAAAGGGCTCGGGGTTGACGCCATCGGGCACGTACCAGATCTTCTTGACCCGGTCCCACTTGGCGCCCAGGGCCTTGGCCTTGTCTTTGTGCGAAAAGGGAACATCGAGCTCGGTGCGCATGGCGGCTCCTTTGTGCGGCTTGCGGTGCATGTGCTCCAAGGATACCCCACCGGCGAGTGTGTGGTCGCTAAACGAGCACTTCGACCGCCCGAGAAGTCGCGGGGCGTTTTGGCGGGGGCGTGCCGTCAAGCAAATGGGCAAGTGTTTGGTCAGCTTTTGGTCAGTTGAGCGGCAACCTTGCCAAAAGCTTGACGGATTTGCATTTAGACGTCGACGAATGAACACTTTGGTTGCGCCGCGGCAAAAAACTGCTGGTCGTTTGCCGAAAACTCGCCAGGGTCGCGAGTCGCCGCCGACGCGCGTGCTATCTTCGCGCCATGGGGTACTTTATCGTTTCACATAACGCTGCGTTGGCGCTTTTGGCGCACATTCCGAACCCGCGCTTTGGGGATTCGGAACCAGAGGTCGTGTCGATCGCGGGCGCCTGTGCGCTCTGTGACCAGGAGGCGCAGGAGTTTATCGATCGCTATGATCTGGGGATCCAAACGCTGGATTTGCTGGTGCCGTCGCGCGCCGACCGTCGGCGGAGCAAACATGTTAAGACGCATCTCTGCACCAACGAGCTCCCGGCGGGTTCGTTTATCTCGCTGGGCCACTGGATGGGCGGCCTAGATGCGTACGTGTGCGCTCCCGAGCTGGCGTTTGTGCAGGCTGCACACGACAGCTCTGCGGCCGAGGCCATCTATGCCGGCTATGCCATGACATCGAACTACCGGTTGGATAACCTTGCCCCCGGCGGGGTGACCAGTAGGGATGCGGGCATGCGCGATAGCAAGCTCACGACCAAGGAGCTCATTGCGGCGTATATCGAGGCGTCCCCAAAGGTAAGGGGTCTCGCGAAAGCAAAGGCGCTGCTTGCGTATGTGATCGAGGGGTCGCGCTCTCCGAGGGAGTCGGGGCTGTGCATGTTTATGTCGCTGCCTACGCGCTACGGCGGGTATGCATTGGGCAAGGCCGAGCTCAACAAGAAGGTCTTTATTCGCGATGGACTCAACGATGGGCGCGAGCGCAAGCTGCGCGTGCTGGAGCGCACGCCCGACATTACGCTTACAGCTAAAGTCGAGGTGGGCAAGGATAAAGTAAAGGCCGGGCTGCTGCCAGAGGTACTGACCGCGATGGTCGACTACGACAGCGATGCCATTCATGACGGCCGCGAGAAGATCCACAAGGATGCCGAGCGCCGCAAC
Source organism: Collinsella sp. AF19-1LB (assembly GCF_003459655.1). Lineage (NCBI taxonomy): Bacteria > Bacillati > Actinomycetota > Coriobacteriia > Coriobacteriales > Coriobacteriaceae > Collinsella > Collinsella sp. AF19-1LB. The sequence continues at coordinate 5,704 of NZ_QRWO01000037.1, read as the reverse complement.
GAGTTGGAACTGCTTGAGGGAGTAGCGTATTTTACGGTGACAACCGACCAAGCAAATGACTACGAAAAGCTCGTTCGGCTGTGCGAACGCATCCGACGCAAGCTGCATCGGAATAAGCGCCCCATCTTTAACAAGGCGATGGGTGCAGAGCAGCGATATTTTGCCAACGCGCGTGCCGAAACGAAGCGATTTTGGCTCTGGCAAGCCGTTATCGATGCGCATCAGTATTGGTAGGGGCGGTAACAGGGGGTTAGAATTAGCGGCCATATATCCAGGTCTAATACTTTTCCCGAGAAGTGAACGAGCCAGAATGGGCCCCCGAAACATCGACACTTTTAGGGGCTTGTTTCCTGCGGTTTTGCTGCTGGAATCCTGCGGTTTTAACGTCAAAAAGTGTGGATGCTCCGGGGGTCCAAATAAGCTCGTTCACTTCTCGGGAAAAGTATTAAACCTCAATTTATAGGGGGTTATTTATATATGGCTGCGAGACCCATCCGCGCCTGATCGGGGCAATCACCGGGGCTGTTTGGGCGCTTTGGGTGCCGCGGCGTCCTTTTGGCTTGGCAGCGTAAAACAAAACAGCTCAGAGGCGAAGCCTCTGAGCTGCGAACATTTGGTGGGCGTTAGAAGATTTGAACTTCTGACCTCTTCCGTGTCAGGGAAGCGCTCTCCCCCTGAGCTAAACGCCCGATCAAGGGTGCGCGAGTGCGCAGGGAATAATATAACGGAGCTCCCACCCGGTGGCAAGAACTATTTTAAAAAACTGGTGAATTGTGGCCCCATCGGAGCCTGCAGCAGCGCGAACAGCACACGAAAAGTCGCGTTTGTACCCCCGATGAACTGCACGTTCGCGTAAAATAATGCCCATTATGGGCAAATGGTGTCCAGGTAGTTTGCAACACGGCATTTTGGGGAGGGGCATGTCGGACGCGCGCTCGCTGCGAAAACAGTTCAATCGCATGCTCGCCACGTTGCTGGTGGCCCTTGCCGCTGCCGGAGCCGTAACGTATGCCTGGTACATCTACAACGCCAACCGCCACATCACCGACGTCAAGATGGCCGCGGGCACGGGCGTGACCTTCCTCATCTCCAACGAGTACGACGGCGAATACAAAACCAACGCCGGCCTGAGCTTTGTGGGCTTGCTCGATCCCGTCTCGACCGACAACGTGCTCAACGGCTTCCAAAAGGTAACGGGCTTTACCGGCGGAACCACCCAGGACTCGCTCTTTGCCAGCATGTTCGGCGCCGCCGAGCATTCCGACTACTACAAGACTTCCCTGTACCTGGCCACCAACTCGGCCGCGACCGACGTGTACCTGTCGGGTATCGACTTTACCGAGCAGGACCCGGCAAACCCCATCTCTACCGCTCTGCGGGTGGGCCTGGTTACCTATGCGCCGGGGCAGGGCGATACCGTTACGGGCCAGTACGTCTTTGAGGTCTCGGGCGAACACAATCCCCAGGCGCGCTACAACACGCTCGACGGCAAGGATGCCGGCGAGAACGAGCAGAATCACCTGGTGCTCGACAGCACCCGCTCCGATGGAACAACGGTTCATTTTGACCAGCTGACCAGCGCAAACTTCTGTGACTACAATGAAGACACCGGCATTGTGAGCCTCAAGGAGGCCACGACCAAGATCTGTAGCCTGCCCGCCGCTGCCGAGGGCGCCAACCGTAGCACGCCCGTGCGCGTGGATGTGTACGTGTGGCTGGAAGGCTGCGATCCCGATTGCACCAACAATCTCGCCGCCACCAGCTTGCAATCGCTGGCGCTGCGCTTTGCCGGTAAGCGTTCGTAAGGGGGCTGGGTATGAGTGCATCGAACATCAAAGACATCCTAGGCTCGCGCCGTCGGATGGTTGCTGCGGCCGCATGGATGCTCGTGCTGGTAGCCGCCCTGAGCGCTGCCACCTACGCGTGGTTTAGCAATTCGCGCTACACCAATGTGACGCCCGTGGCGCACACGGTAAGCGACGAGGGCTCCGACCTGCAGATTGGCCTTTCGGCCAACGGGCCCTGGGACACAACGGCAACGCTTGCCGCCGCCGACAAGACGCTCTATCCCATCTCGACGGCAGACCTTTCCCGCTTTTGGCGCGGCACGTTCCAAAACGCCGCCGGCATCACGACCGACTACGCCGACTGCACCGCGCGGCTGGACGACTACGCCCTTTCGGGCACGCTGTACCTTAAGGGCAGCGATAGCGCGCTCAACGTGTACCTGTATCAGGGCCAGATGAGCGTGACGAACGACCCGCAGCTGCTGGCCGCGCTGCGTCTGGGCCTGGTCATTACAACTCAGTCGGGCACGCAAACGCATATCTTTACCTGCGACGATCTGGGCAACACCTCGGGCGCCACCAGTAGGCGTACCACCGCGCAAGACGGCGTGGTCGTGGCGCCCGGTGCCTCGGGCTGGACCTACACCGCCGACCCCGCGCGTGCCATAAGCGCTTACAGCATGGATGGCACCGGCGACACGCCCGCGGCGCGCGCAGGCGCCACGCCCATCTGCACGCTGGCCGCCAACGAAGTGGCAAGCGTTCGCTACGTTGTGTACATGGAAGGCTGCGACGCCAATTGCATCGACGAGGCTCAGGCTCGCGATGTGGTGCTGCAGCTTGCCTTTGCCGCGGCCAAGGCGTAAGGGGGCGAATCGTCATGGGAGAAAAGCAGCACATGCCAGCATATAACCGCGAGACCAAAACCGAGGGCACGAGCCCCGCGGTCCCCTCCAACGCAGCCGCCGAGCGCGAACGCCTCGAGCCCGCCGCCGCCCGCCGTCACGCCCGTCGCGCGCGTGCCTACATCGCGCTCGTTATGGTGGCGCTCGCCGCCACTTTGGGCGTCGCGACCTACGCCTGGTTTACCAACAACATGAAGGTCAACACCAACTCGGTGAGCGTGCACAGCGACACGTCCAAGCTGGTGCTAGAGCTGGGCGATGCCGATCACGGCAGCTGGACGCAGCAGGGTGACGTTTCCCTGACTTCCAGCGCGAATGGCGCCGTGACGCTCTACCCGGTCTCGACCTTTGACCTCAACGGCTTTGCCGCCTGCGCGCAAAACAACTCGGCCGGCGAGGCCACGGTGTTTGAGCAGGCAAAAGACAACGGCTCCACCTACTATCACGGCTGGATTGACCTGCGTCCCACCATTACGGGCACGGGCGCCAGCAAGGTTAAGGGCAAGGTGAGCCTGTATCTGGCCGAATCGCTGGTCCCGCAGGGCGCCGATGCCGAACTGCTGCGCGCGGCTCGCGTGGGCATTAAGATCTCGAGCGGCAGCCAGGTGCTTGCCACCAACATCTTTGAACTCGACGGCTCCGATAGTGGTCACCGCGCCGAGCACCCGGCGACTGTCCCTGCAGGCCTGGCGGGCTACACCGAGGGCATGCTCCTGGGCTGGCAAAACGGCCAGCTCGCTTGCGGTGCCAACGTGACACAGGACCCGGCCGCCTTTACGCTGGACACGAGCGAGACGGCCGCGCGTCCGCAAAACACGCTCGCCACACTGGGGCTTGGCCAGACCTATCGCCTGGACATCTATTACTACATCGAGGGCACCGACCCCGATAGCGCCGACTACCTGCATCAAGACCCGGGCACCCTGCACCTGGCCCTCTTTGCGACCCTGGACGGTGAGTAGCCATGACGCGTAAGCAACCCGCCGCCAACTGCACGCCCGCCACCGGCAAGCCCAACGCCGCCGCGCCCGCCGACACCGACCTGCGCCGCAAGCTCACCACCACCGTGGTACTGGTGTTGTTTGCGCTGGTGGCGATAGCCATGGCAACGTTCGCCTGGTTTTCCATCGCCGATAGCGCCAAAACCCGCATGCTCATGATCGACGCCAACGCCGACGGTTCGCTGCGCTTTGACCTGGACGAGCATGCCACGTTCGACGAATACGTCCACAGCCCGGGCTTCGACCAGATCTCGGCACGCATCGCCAGCGAAAAGGGCGTGGACATCGACGCATCCAAGCTCAAACCCGTCACCACGAGCGACTACCAGACCTTCACCTTCGAGGACGGCTCCACCGCTGACCCCGCCACCGGTGTCTACCTGGAGTTCACGCTGCACTTTATGAGCAGTACGGACCTGCGCGTGCGCCTGACCGGGCAGGATGGCGACGGCGGCGTTTCCGGCACGCGGTTTAGCTCCGACACGCAGGGTATGGCCAGCGCCATGCGCATGAGCTTTACCGCCGATGGCCACACCTGGGTCTACAACCCCAACGGAGGCGGGGGCTCGTCTGGTGCGGCCACCGTCTTTGGGCTCGACTCGGGAGCAGCGAACGCGGCCAGCGACATGTTCGACCTAATAAAAGATACGGACAAGCCGGTAACCGTTCGCATATGGCTCGAGGGAACGGACCCAAATTGCACTAATATGCTAAAAGGAGCTAACTATTCGGTTTCGATGCGCTTTGAGGGCATCGAAGAACAGTAGATATGCACGGCGGCCACCGGGCCGCGCACGACCTAGACAGACACGGTAGTAAGGGACATCATGCAATCTGTTAAAAAAGTCGCATCCATCGCGCTGAGCGTTGTCATGTGGATCATCATCCTGGTGGCGGCCCTGTATGCGTTTACCACGCTCGCCACGCGCGAGGACGGCAGCGTCTCTGACATCGCCGGCTTCACCCCGCTCGCCGTGCAGTCCGACTCCATGGCTCCCACGTTTAACAAGGGCGACCTCATCTTCATCAAAAAGTGCGACACCTCCAAGCTCGAGGCGGGCGACATCGTGACGTTCCATACCATCATCGACAACGAGTACGCGCTCAACACGCACCGCATCGCCGCCATCGACGAGGTCAACGGCATGCGCAGCTTTACCACCAAGGGCGATAACAACGACGTGGCCGATACGCACATCATCAGCGACGGCGATATCGTGGGCAAGTACCTGTTCGCGCTGCCGCAGATGGGCAAGGTCATGGACTTTCTGTCCAGCTCCATGGGCTTCCTCATTGTGATTGTCCTGCCCATGCTGCTGTTCTTTATCTACCAGGTGTATCACCTTATCGTGGTGGGCATGAACCTTAAGCGCGCCATGGCCGAGGAAGACCGCCTGGCCGCCGCGGCTGCCATCGTGGATGCCGAGGGCAAGGGTGACACCGCCACCGTTGCCGCCGATAACGCCGCCGAGCAGCTCGCCCAGGCCGAGGCCAAGCTCGAGGAGGCCCGTCGTCTGAAGGCCGAGGCCGAGGCGGCGATGAGCGCGACCAAGCAGGAGGGTACCGACGGTGAGTGAGTTTCTGGGATTTGCCTGGGAGCTGCTGGCAAAGGTCGTCTATAACGTCGTTGCCGTCGTGAGCTCTATCCTCAACCTGCTGGTGTTTGGCTGGGTTGAGTACTTCAACATCTTTATGACCTACTTCACCACGTTTGACCTGGTGGGCAAGATCGGCGCGGTCATTCTGTTTGCCATGCTCATCGCGGTCCCCGTGCTGATCGTGGCCATTTTGGTTCACCGCTACCGCATCAACCGCCGCCTGCATCGCGATGACACGTCCAACAAGGCGCTCTATCGCGAGATCGGTCGCCTGAACAAGCAGGTGCTCGACCTCATGGACGAGAAGAACAAGCTGCTGGCGCTCAAGGTCAATGCCATGGGCGGCACCAAGCAGATTCCGTACGTGGGCGCCTCGGCCCTGGCCGACGACCACCTGCCCACGGTGGGCAACG
>NZ_QRWO01000036.1:0-20232 GCF_003459655.1 Collinsella sp. AF19-1LB | reverse complement strand
CATCACCTATATGTCAATTATGGTCTAACAGAGCCTTTTGTTTTGCCGATTGACGCGCATCCAACGCCCAGGTCATGGCGGTGGAATTTATGGCATGTCCTAGTTTTACGGCATGCCCCAAACATCCACTTAGAACCCAAAGGCGGAAAGGATAAGGCCCCAGCCAGCGCCGATGACGTACATCATGATCAGGAACACGGCATTTTCGCGGGCGCTGCGGTTGGTGCGGAACAGCACCAGATAACCCACGCCGGCGGAAATGAGCGTGCCGGCGAGCATCGGCGCCAGTTGCAGCGCGCCTTCCAGATACAGCTGTGTAATGACCACGCTCGCCGAGCAATTGGGAATCAGCCCGACAAGCGCCGAACCCAGGACAGCGAGTGTCTCGTTGCCGCGCAGGAACTGCTCGATCGCGGACTCGCCGAACGTCTCGAGCACGGCGACCAGAATCAGCGTCACCAGAAAAATGAATACCGAGACCTGCACGGTGTGCGAGATCGCACTGCGGATGATCGACAGGACAGGCGTCCCTTCGTGGGAGTGAGAGTGACCGTGACCATCATGGTGTTCATGTTCGCCCTCATGACCGTGATCGTGGCCATGTCCGTGTTCGTGCTCGTCTTCGTCTTCATCACATCCGCAATGGTCGCGCTCGCACAGCTCGTGGATGTGGTCGGCGCTCACGCCCGCCTCGGCCACCTCGTCGATGATGTCACCGCCGCTGTGGTCGTCGTGCGCGCAGTTCACGTGGGCCGGATTGGCCGCGGTTCCCAGCACGGTACGGCGAATCGCCGCGTGCGCGCGGGCGTTACGGCGCAGGCCGCGAATGGCAGCGTCCACGATAAAACCCGTGACCAGTGCGATCAGCGCTTTCGAAGCCAAAAGCATCGCCATAGTCTGCACGGGAACCTGCTCGGCAAGCAACAGCGGCAGCATCTCATCGGAGGTCGAAAGGAACACCGCCACCAACGTGCCCAAGGTCACGACACGGCCGGCGTACAGCGTTGCTGCCATGGCCGAAAATCCGCACTGCGGCACCATGCCCAGCAGCGAGCCAACCACGGGACCCGCAGCGCCGGCGCGCTTGATAGCGCCGTTGACGCGGTCGCCCGCAACGTGCTCAAGTGTCTCGAGAGCAAGATACGTCACCAACAAAAACGGCACCAGCGACAGCGTGTCCTTGCCGGCGTCGAGCAGAATATCAATCAGTAAATCCATGACGGACGGAACCTTTCGTGTCTTTCGGCAGCATTGTAAAAGTCCTAGCGGTCAACTAGGGTATTGTAGTTGTCCCGGGCGCGGTGCCAATAGTTGCCTATGGCAAACTATCATCTCGCCATAACTCAGTAACCTCGAGCCGCACAACGCGGCCCGTCCAAGGAGTAGCATATGAACGTATCGCAAGCACTCGAATACGAGCGCCAGCCGTTTATCCCCATGTTTATCTACGGCGACCACGGCGCCATGGAGTCCGAGCGCCAGAAGGGCGAGGAGGCCCTCAAGGTGCTCGAGACCGAGTACTTTACCGCCGAGGGCGACCCCGGCTTCGACTTTGCCACCGTGCGCGACCTGGCCGACCGCAACCGCGACCTGTGCGACCAGATTGGCGAGGCGCGTCTGCGCAACGTGACGCCCGCGACGCTCTCGCGCGGCCTGTCCGACGCCGACACCTGCGCCGCCATCGGCAAGATGCAAAAGCGCACCGCCGCGTCCGTTATGCGCGAGATCCGCGGCGACCGCGACGCACTCGGCGTGGCCTATGCCCGCAAGCCCATCCAAGGCACGGTGCTGGGCATCGACATCGAGACCACCGGTCGCGCGCCCGAGCGCGGCTACATCATCAACGTGGGCTGGGAGATCATGGATCTCACCAGCGACGCCGTGCCGCATGACGCCGAGGCACACTACTGCGGCCTGCCCGACATCTACCGCGGCGAGGATGTGCCGCTATCGAACATCCATCACATCACATGGGACGACATCGACGGCAAAAAGCCGTTCCGCGAGAACAAGGAGCTGCAGAAGCAGCTGCTCAAGCTCATGAAGAAGTACCCGTACATGGCGCATAATGCCGCCTTCGAGGACAGCTGGTTCAAAATTCATCTGGACGGTTACGCTGAGGCGCGCCGCGCAGGCAAGATCATCGTCATCGACTCGCGCCAGATCTGCCGCAGCCTGGACGCCGACGTGCGCTCGCTCCCCCGCGAGTCCGCGCCCGCTGCGCTCGAGAACTGGGCGCGCCGCCGCGGCACCCTCGCCGTCGACGCCAACGAGCAGCACCTGGGCCTCGACGACACCGACCTCATGCTCCGCACCGTCCAAGCCGAGTTCAACCTCAAGAACCTGTTTGCGAAATAGCAACGCCTGCGACAAACACTGCTTGCTCACGAGCGGCCTCGCAGCGGGAAACCCCGCAGCGGGGCCGCCCCACGTTCCATAAGCAGGCCCGCTCTTCACAAATTCTGAACCCTATTTTTTACTTATTTCAGCACTTTCCCGACACGTGATTTGTACTCGGATGGCGATGCACCGATACCAAATGTGCAGCAATTGAGTGTTTCCATGCTATAGCCAAGCTGCGAAAACATTTATTTAGGGCGTACCGACCCATAATTGCGTCAAGCTTTTGGACAGCATTTGGTTAGACCTCTAAAACGACTTTTCCACTCAGCGCCATCAACACGGCATTAGCTGACACGATATATGCCATGAGTATCGTATTGTCACATACCACTGCAAAAGCGGTCTACCAAGCCGCGCATTCGGTGTCTGCGAAAGACATCGAGTCCTGCAGCCCTGCCGCAATTTACGGATCATGCCCCAGCGGAGCACTCCTCGACGCAGCCGCAGAATGGCTCGCCAAACATGATGTTGCCCGCGACGCAAACGATCCCCTCGAGGTAACGGTGTTTGATCGCAGGAACGCGCGCTACGCGATGAACTGTCAATGCCACGTTTCGTCAAAGCGATTCTCAAACTCACGCTTTATAGAGCTCGGAGAAGACATCTTCGTTGTTGGTGTTGAGCTTTGTGCACTTCAGGCCGCCACCTATCTCCCTTTTCGCGAACTAGTGGAGTACTACTTTGAACTGTGCGGCGCTTATTCCCTAGGAACCGGCTCTTCAACCTCCTATACCGAGCGTTTCGCGCTTACCTCGACCGAGAGGCTAAAGCAGTTCTTTAATTCCATTACCAGATGTGACGGTTTGGCCCTTGCCCGAAAGTCGATTCAATGTGTACGCGATGGATGTCGGTCTCCCATGGAAACGGCCTTTGCCATGATGCTTACGTTGCCCAAAAGCGAAGGAGGGCTTGGCATTAAAGGAATTGAGACCGACTACGAGGTGAAGGTCACCGCCGCCGCAAAAAATCTCACGAGACGCAAAAAGTTCTTTATGGATGCATATCTGAAGAAATCTCGAACAGATATTGAATACAACGGGTTTTATCACGACGCTGAAGAAGACCGCGCTATCGACGAGGAGCGCAAGAATGCGCTTGCGTCCATGGGGTACGGAATCATCACTGTCAGCCGTTATTCCTTTATGCATGCCAGCTCTTTCGTTAGGGTCATGGAGGCAATCCAGCGGAAAGAAGGCATACGCCCCTCGCGTCTGCCAAAAGACTTTCAAATCATGCAAGAGGACCTGAGACTGTTTGTGCTCAGACGGTTTATTGAGGAGAAGAAACGAATCCAGGAGGAGCTTCGCCAGGATTCCGAAGAGCGTCAACGAATCGACCTCGAAAAAGCAATGCTCGAAGGCATCACATTGGACGATCCGACGATTAACAAGGCTCCGGCAATCGATGACATGCAGACTGTCGGACTCGACAGCCCATCACTCAACCAAACAAGCAGCTTCACGCCCGAGGGCAGGGTCTTCGGGGCCGGAAACTAGGCTGACTAACAAGGTGGGTACCCTAGCGACGTGCAAAATTGCGAGTATTCAGCAAAGCCGGGTGTCCATCACCCTCGAGTGGATCCAAAAGTGAAGCGAAATCACTCTTGCGTGAGAACGTTAGGCAACATTTGAGGAAGAACTCATCGGTTTACCACCCTAAGACAACTCTTTAGCTGCATTATTTGGCCTGCGATAAGTTAACAGACCCCCTATCGTTGCAGAATACTCCAATTTTTGCACGGCGCAGGGGCACCCACCCCGGCATCACCTATCAAAACCGCTTAGTCCGGAATCTCGTCCGCTTTTCCTCATCATTTTGTACGACGGATTGCCTAAACGATATTGACATATGAACATGCGCTCATATAATCGGAAGTAAGTTATATGAGCGCATGTTCATATGAAAGGATATTGCAATGAGCATCCGCGTTGATGAAACGAAACCCGACATCGAGGCCACCGAGCCCGCGATCCCCACCACCTGCTCGCCCGAGGACCTTCCCGACGAGGAGCTTCTCTACGACCTCGCCGACCTGTTCAAGGTCTTCAGCGACACCACGCGCATCAAGATTCTCTATGCCCTCATGGGCCGTGAGCTCTGCGTGGCCGACATCGCCGAAGCGACCGAAACCTCGCAGTCGGCAGTATCGCACCAGCTGCGCACGCTTAAGCAGTCGCACCTGGTCAAGTTCCGCCGCGACGGCCGCAACATCCTCTACTCGCTTGCCGACGATCACGTCTACACCATGCTCAACCAGGGCATGAGCCATATCTGCGAATAGCAACCAACCGAGGTACCAGCGCGGCCTGCACCCAAGCCGCAAAACAGGGAAAGGAACCCATCATGAAAAAGCAGTTTAAACTCGACGAGATCGACTGCGCCAACTGCGCGCGCGAGCTTCAGGACGAACTTGCCAAGCTCGAGGGCGTCAAATCCGTGTCCGTCAACTTTATGACCCAGAAGCTGACGCTCGAGGCCGACGACGCCGAGCTCGACGAGGTGCTCAACCGCGTTGTAGAGTTTACGGCCGACGCCGAGCCGGACTGCGAGATCATTCTCTAGCCCAGGTTTACGCCAACCTACAAGGCCGCGCTTGCCGCGGCCTTTGCTCGCGAAGTTATATGAGCGAGTGTTCATACATTCAAATGGGAGGATACGAGTCATGGCCGCCGCCGACCCCAAAAAGAAAAAGAAGAAGCGCAAGAAAAAAGAGTCACTCGAGCATAAGCGCAACCGCATCCTGGTAGCGCTAGGCATCTTTGCGGTGGTGTACGCCCTCGACGAGCTCGGTACCCTTACTGCCGCATTCGGCACCCCGGGCGACATCTACGCCAGCTTTGTGCTGTTCCTCGTGCCGTTTTTGATTGCCGGCTACGACGTACTGCAAAAGGCATTCAATAACATTCGCCGCGGCAAGGCCTTCGACGAGAGTTTCCTTATGGCCGTCGCGACCATCGGCGCATTTGCCATGGTGCTCTTCCCCGACACCGACCCGCACATGGCCGAAGGCGCCGCTGTCATGCTGTTCTACCAGGTCGGCGAGCTGTTCCAGGCATACGCCGTGGGCAAGAGCCGCAAGTCGATCAGTGCCATGATGGACATCGCGCCCGACTACGCTAACGTCGAGCAGACCGACGGCACGCTCGAGCAGGTCTTCCCCGATGACATCACCGTCGGCACCGTCATCGTCGTCAAGCCCGGCGAGCGCGTGCCTATCGACGGCATCATCGTCGAGGGCGAAACCCAGCTCGACACCGCCGCGCTCACGGGCGAGTCGGTCCCCCGCCCCGCCAAGTCCGGCGACGATATCATCAGCGGCTGCATCAACATGACGGGCCTCATCCACGTGCGCACCACCAAGCCGTTTGGCGAGTCCACCGTCGCGCGCGTCCTGGAGCTCGTGGAGAATGCCAGCGAAAAGAAGGCGCGCACCGAGAACTTCATCACGCGCTTCGCCCGCGTCTACACCCCCGCCGTCACCGGCGCTGCCGCGGTGCTCGCGCTCGGCGGCGGCCTGGTCACCGGTGCCTGGTCCGACTGGATTCTGCGCGGTCTGACCTTCCTGGTCGTCAGCTGCCCGTGCGCCCTCGTGATCAGCGTACCGTTGAGTTTCTTTGGCGGCATCGGCGGCGCGTCCAAGCTGGGCGTTCTCATCAAGGGCTCCAACTACCTCGAGACGCTCGCCGACGTGGACACCATCGTCTTCGACAAAACGGGCACCCTCACCAACGGCACGTTCTCAGTCGTCGCGGTGCACCCCGAGGCTGGCTATACCGAGCAGTCGCTGCTCGAAGTCGCAGCCCTTGCTGAGTCGTTCTCCGATCACCCCATCGCGCAGTCCGTGCGCGACGCCTACCAGGGCGAGGTCGACCCCAAGCGCGTGAGCGACTCCGCCAACGACGCGGGCCACGGCGTGACGGCAACCATCGACGGCAAGCACGTCGTCGTTGGCAACGCCAAGATGCTCGCCGCGGCCGGCGTTGAAGCACCGGACTGTGAGGTTGTCGGCACGATCCTCCACGTGCTCGTTGACGGCGTGTACGCCGGCCACATCGTGATTGCAGACACCGTTAAGGCCGATGCGGAGCAAACGATTCGCGACCTGCATGCCGCCGGTATCAACCGCACCGTCATGCTCACGGGCGACCGCGAGGAGGTTGCAGCGTCTGTGGCCAAGCAACTCGGTCTCGACGAGTTCCACGCGCAGCTCCTGCCGGGCGACAAGGTCGAGCGCGTTGAGGCGCTACTCGCGGCCGAAAGTGGCAAGGGCAAGCTCGCCTTTGTCGGCGACGGTATCAACGACGCGCCTGTGCTTACGCGCGCCGATGTGGGCATTGCCATGGGCGCCATGGGCTCCGACGCCGCGATCGAGGCCGCCGACGTGGTGCTGATGGACGACAAGCCGTCCAACATTTCCCGCGCGATCCGCGTGGCGCGCAAGACCATGTCGATTGTTTGGCAGAACATAATCTTTGCGCTGGGCATTAAGCTGCTGATCCTTGTGCTGGCAGCGCTGGGTATCGCCAATATGTGGCTTGCCGTCTTTGGCGACGTAGGCGTGGCGATCATCGCCATCCTGAACGCCATGCGCGCGATGGGTGTCAAGAACCTGTAGCACCCGTGGTCCCTCCGGCCGGGGTCGGACTTGGTTTTGAAAACGTCCTCGCGCATGAGGCCCGTCTTTCCTGCTCCTGCGGAGCAACGGAAAGGCGGGCCTCGCGCTGCGGATTGTTTTCAAAACCAAGCCCGACCCCGGCCTGCAGTGACGTAGCTGGCAGTTCTTGGGCATCGCTTGCTGGCGGTGCTCCTTTGCTGAAATGGACTTGGCCGAAAGGGCCGCTGGTCCCGGTCGCTGGTTCGCGCTTTGCGTGAACTCCGCGCTACTGAGGATCCGTTAGGATACCGAGGTTGAATCCGTCGCCTCGCCCCGGCCCAACATCGACCTCAACTTCTCGAAGCTCTCCTCGCTCAGGCAGTGCTCCATGTGGCAGCCCTCTTGCGACGCGACCTCGGGCGTTACGCCTGCGTCCTCTAGCAGACCTACAAAAAAGCAGTGGCGCTCCCACATTTGACGGGCAACCTCAAGACCGCGTTCCGTCAGATGCACGTCGCGTTTGCCCATCTCCACGTAGCCGGTGCTCTCCAAGGCCGCCATGGCTTTAGAGACGCTTGCTTTGGTTACGCCCAAGTATTCGGCAACGTCGATCGAGCGCACGATGCCCTGACGTTCCGATAGGACGTAGATCGATTCGAGATAGTCTTCTCCGGATTCACGTAGGGCCATGGGCCGCCTTTCGCGATGATTGCTAGTTAGCCTTTGGATACTTTCCTTGGCTTACTTTACCGCAAAAGTTGACCATGTCTTACTGCATTGACCAAAAAGTTAGCCGCGTTTCACAAAACGTGCGAGATGAAAACAAAATGGGAACGCCCCGCAAGGAGTGTCCCCAGCTGCCGGCAGATAAGGAGCGTCCCCAAGTGCCGGGTCGCAGCTACACGAGGCCAAAGTGCTTCGCGGCGTTGTAGATGCCATCGTCGTCTACGGCGGTCGTCACGTAGGTCGCTGCGGCCTTCACGGTATCCTGCGCGTTGCCCATGGCCACACTTGTGCCCACGGCCGAGAACATCGACAGGTCGTTCTCGCCGTCGCCAAAGGCGATCGCCTCGCTCGCGTCGACACCCAGGCGCTCCAGCGTCGCCGCCACGCCCAAGTCCTTGCCGCCGTTGGCGGGGATAATGTCGCAGAACAGGTCGCACCAGCGCGTGGTGAGCGAATGCGACACCGCGTCGGCCACGATATGCTCGTCGGCCGGGTCCACAAACGCGCAAAACTGGTAGACCGGCGCGTCAAAGGCGTGGTCAAACGGCTCCTCGTGATAGACGATTCCCGCGTTGCTGCCGGCCGCCACCACGCGCTCGGACAGGCGATTCACAAACGAGTTCTCGCCCTGCATGCACAGCGAGTCGTAGCACCCCTCGGCCACCTGGTCCACAATCACCGCGACGTCGTCCGGATCGATCGGGCAGCTGCGGTAGGTGCCCTTGGCATCAAAGCAGTGCTGGCCCGAGAGCGTAATGTACGCATCCCAGCCCAAGTCGAGCAGCCAATCGGGCATCTGATAGGTCGGGCGGCCCGTGGCGATCACGCACGCGATCCCCTGCTCATGAAAGCTGTCGAGCACCTGCTGCGCCGACGCCGGAATCCGATGCGTTTTAAAGCTCAGCAGCGTGCCGTCGATATCGAAAAACGCGGCTTTGATCATCCTCGTTTACTCCTCGCCCTCGAGCTTTTCGCTCGCCTCGAGCCACGCCATCTCCAGCTCGTCCATGGCGGCATGGGCCTCGTCGATCTTTGCCTGCTGCTCGCCGAGCGCTGTGTAGTTGGTGGGATCGACCTGGGCCATCGCGGCCTCGGCCTCCTCCACGCGGGCGCGCTGCGTCTCCATCTTGCGCTCGAGCGAGCTCACCTCGCGGCGGAGCTTCTGGCGCTCGGCATTGGAAAGGCCATTGGGCTGGCCGCTCGACTTGGGCTTTTCGGCTGCAATCGCTGCGGCGCCGGTGTCGAACGTGCCGGTCTTGGCGCTCGGCGCGCCCACGGGCTCGCCCTCGGCCGTGGCGTTGCACAGGCGCAGGTACTGGTCGACGCCGCCGGGCATATGCGTCAGATGACCGTCAAGCAGCGCCCACTGCTGGTCGGTCACGCGCTCCATCAAGAAGCGGTCGTGCGTCACCAGGATCAGCGTGCCCGGCCAGCCGTCGAGCAGGTCCTCGACAATCGCCAGCATGTCGGTATCCAAGTCGTTGCCCGGCTCGTCCAGGATAAGCACGTTGGGCTCGTCCAGGATCGTCAGCAGCAGCGACAGGCGACGGCGCTGGCCGCCCGAAAGATCGCCGATGCGGCTCCAGAGCTGCTGCGTCGTAAAGCCCAGGCGCTCGCAAAGCTTCTCAGGCGAAGTCTCCTTGCCGTCGATGACGTAGTACTTCTTATAGTTGCTGAGCACCTCGCGGATCGTGTCGCCCATGTAGGGCTCGAGCTCCTCGAGCTGCTGCGACAGCACGCCAAAACGCACCGTCTGGCCAATCTTCACGCGGCCGCGAAGGGGCGCGATCTTGCCCTGGATCACGTCGAGCAAGGTCGACTTGCCGGCACCGTTCTCACCCAGCAGACCATAGCGGTCGCCCGCGCCGATAAGCCAGGTCACATCGGAGAGCACCTGCTTGGGCGCGCCGTCGGCATCCGCATAGCCGGCGTCCACGTCGATCACGTCGATAACCTGCTTGCCTAGGCGGCTCACCGCCAGGCGCTTGAGCTCCAGCTCGTCGCGCACAGGCGGCACGTCGGCAATCAGCTCGCGAGCGGCATCCACGCGAAACTTGGGCTTGGTGGAACGCGCCTGGGCGCCGCGGCTTAGCCACGCGAGCTCCTTGCGCGCCATGTTGCGACGGCGCTCCTCGGTAACCGCGGCCATGCGATCGCGCTCCACGCGCTGCAGGATGTAGGCCGAGTAGCCGCCCTCGAAGGGGTCGACTTGGCCGTCGTGGACCTCCCACATGCTGGTGCAGACCTCGTCCAAGAACCAGCGGTCATGCGTGACCACGAGCATGGCGCCCTGACCGCGCTGCCAGCGGGCCTTTAAGTGACGCGCGAGCCAGTTGATGGTGCGCATGTCCAGGTGGTTGGTGGGCTCGTCGAGCATGAGCACGTCGTAGTCGCCGATCAGCAGGCGCGCAAGGTCCACGCGACGGCGCTGACCGCCCGAAAGCTCGCCCACCGTGCCCTCCCAGGGCACATCGCTAATGAGGCCAGCCAGGATCTGGCGCGTGCGGGGGCTCGAGGCCCACTCGTACTCGGGCGTGTCGCCCACAACGGCATGATGTACGGTATCGGTGTCGACAAGCTGGTCCTTTTGGCCGAGCAGTCCGATCGTGGTGCCGCGGCGGTGCGTCACGCGTCCGTCGTCGGGTTCCAGCGTGCCGGCGAGCACGCTCAGCAGCGTCGACTTGCCGTCGCCGTTTTTACCGACAATACCAATGCGGTCGCCCTCGCCCACGCCGAGCGTCACGCTATCGAAAATATGCTTGGTGGGAAACTCTAGGCTGATGGAATCGCATCCCAAAAGAATCGCCATATGCCCTGCTCCTTCGTAGAAATTCAACGTTGTCCATGATAGCAGCGAGCCCCACCCCAAACCACTACGAAGGCGCCTGTCCCCTTTGTGGTGGTCGTTTCGGTCGCAGAGCAAAAGGCGGGCCATCTCGCAAAAGAGATGACCCGCCTCTCCAATCAGTCCCACGGCAACCATGGCCGCCGCGGGCCTCAAGCATGTCCCGGACTAGGAGAACATGCCGGTGAGGTAATCATTCAGCCGCTTATCCTTGGGCCGTTGGAAAATCTCGTCGGTCTCGTCGTACTCGACCATATCGCCCATGTAGAAGAATGCCGTGCGATTGGACACGCGCGATGCCTGCTCCATGTTGTGCGTCACGATGACGATGGCGCGGTCGGCCACGATCGATGACATCAGGTCCTCGATCGCCAACGTCGAGATGGGATCGAGCGCCGAGCAGGGCTCGTCAAACAGGATCACGTCGGGATTGAGCGCGAGCGTGCGCGCGATGCACAGACGCTGCTGCTGGCCGCCCGAAAGCGCATAGGCGCTCTTGTCCAGCTTGTCCTTGACCTCGTCCCACAGCGCCGCGCCGCGCAGGCTTTCCTCGACCATGCGGTCGAGCTCGTCACGGTCGGTGACGCCGTGGCGCTTGGGCGCAAACGTGATGTTGTCGCGAATGGACTTGCGGAACGGGTTGGGCTGCTGAAACACCATGCCAATGGACCGACGCAGCTCGTAGGTGTTCTCGGCCTTGGTGTTCACGTTGCGCCCGCGGTAGTTAATCTCGCCCTCCACGCGGCAGCCGCGAATCTCACGATTCATAAGGTTGAGGCTGCGCAAAAAGGTCGACTTACCGCAGCCCGAGGGCCCAATGAGCGCCGTGATCTCGCCCTTGTGAAAGTCGAGCGACGTATCGCGCAGCGCATGGTGGTCGCCATAGTACACGTTGACGTCCTTGGTGGAGAGCACGACCTCGTCGCTCACGGCCTTGCCGCTCACGCGCACGCGCTTCTCGCTCTCCCCCACACTCGACAGAAAGTCCTGGGTCTCGGACGTGGCCGCCTCGGTTGCGGGCATTGCATATATCTCGCTCATTCGGCCGTCATCTTCCTTGCCAGTTGCTTGCCCACGATACGGGCGACTACGTTAAACAGCAGCACGCAAATCATCAGCAGCGCCGCGGTGCCCCAGACGATCTGCTGGGCCTCGGGGCTACCCTCGCCATAGATCTTGTAGATGTGCACGGCGAGCGACTCACCGGGGCGGAACACGTTCCAGGCACAGGTGGGGCTCGACAGGTTAAAACTCAAGAAGTTCAGGCGAACCGGCGAGCTCATGCCCGAGGTAAAGAGCAGTGCCGCGGCCTCGCCAAACACGCGGCCGGCCGAAAGCACGATGCCGGTCACGATGGCGGGCATGGCCTCGGGGATCAGGATGTGCAGCGTGGCCTCCCAGCGGGTAAGGCCCATGGCCAGGCACGCATCGCGCTGGGCCTGCGGCACGTCCTCGAGCGCCTGCTGAATCACGCGCACTAGGATGGGAATGTTAAACATGGTGAGCGCGACGGCGCCGGAGATGATGGAGTACTTCCAGCCCAGCTGCACCGAGAACACCAGAAAGCCGAACATGCCGACGACGATGGAGGGCAGCGAGGACAGCGTCTCGATGGCGGTGGAGGCGATGTCGCGGATGGGCCCGTCCGGCGCGTACTCAACCAAAAAGACCGCGCCGCCCAGACTGATGGGCACCGAGATGACTAGGGTGATCAGCAGCAGGTAGAACGAGTCGAACAGCTGGTAGAGCACGCCGCCCTGGGTTCCGTTGGCGCGCGAGGGCTGCGTGAGAAAGCCCGGCTGAAACAGCGTCGAAATCCCCTCGAACAGGATATAGGCCACCATGGAGGTGACGATGAGCATGACGATGGCGACGATTGCCGTCAGCACGCCCGTGGCGATGCGGTCCTGCTTTTGGACACGCCCGAGTCTCGCCTCATCGATATGGATGCGCGTGCTAGCCACGAGCCTTCGCCCCCTTGCGGCCAATGAGATGGATGATCAGGATGAAGATGAGGCTCATGCCCATCAGCAGCAAGCCAAGTGCCCAAAGGACGTCGTCCTGGGCCGAGCCCTCGGCATAGACTGCCATGGACGTGGTGAGCGTGGTGGTAATGGTCGAGGCCGGCGACAGCAGCGACGTCGGCATGGCCTCGATGCCGCCGATAACCATGCGCACGGCGAGCGTTTCGCCAAAGGCACGGGTCATGCCAAGGATGACCGCGGTCATGAGCGACGGCATGGCGGACTTGAGCACCACGTGCCAGATGGTCTGCCAGCGGGTGTAGCCCAGCGCGAGCGAGCCCTGACGGTAGCTGTCGGGCACGGCGCGCAGGCCATCGACCGAAAGCGTGGTCATCGTCGGCAGAATCATGACTGCCAGCACGATGGCGCCGGGCAAGATGCCCAGACCCGTGCTCACGTGGAAAACGCTTTTCATAAGGCCGACGACCACGTGAAAACCGATCAGGCCAAAGACGACCGAAGGAATGCCGGTCAAAAGCTCAATAAGCGGCTGAAAGACCTTGGAACCAAACTTAGGCTGGATTTCGACCGCAAAGATGGCAGAGCCGATGGCGATGGGCAGCGCAATGAGCGTGGAGAGCACCATGACCGCAAACGAGGTGACGATCAGGGGCAGGGCGCCGGTATAGGGCAGGCCGTTTTCGGCCGTGTTGGCCAGGTCCCACTTGGTGCCGGTGAAGAACTCAACGATCGAGACGCCGTCCTTAACAAAAGCCGAAAGGCCCTTTTGGGCGACCATAAAGATGAGCGCGGCAACGACAAGCGTCACGAGCGCAACGCACGCGCCCGTGACGCCCAGGCCCACGTTCTCAAGGTCGCGCTTTGGCAGCTGTTTTGCCATTACAAACCTTTCCGGGGCGATTGCTTATTTAGCAGAGACCTTGCCGCTGGCGTCCTTGACGACCTTCATGGCAGAGACGGGAATAAAGCCCTGCTCCTCGACGAGCTTGCCCTGGACGTCGTCGGAAAGCATGAACTCCAGAAAGGCCTTGGTGGCCTCGTCGGCGTCCTTTGCGCAGTACATGTGCTCGGTCGCCCAAATCTTAAAGGAGTCGTCGGTGACGTTTGCGCTCTTGGGCTCCACGCCCTCGACCTTGATGGCGTTGAACTTGGAGTCATCGAAGTGCGAGAAGTCGAGGTAGGAGATGGCGTTGTCGGTGCTGCCCATCTGAGTCTGGACGTCGCCGGACTTGTCGAGCTCGGCGTCGCCCTTAAAGTCGACGGCCTCGTCGCCAAAGACGGCAGCCTCGAAGGTGGCGCGGGTGCCGGAGCCGGCCTTGCGGTTGAGGACGACGATGGTAGCGTCGTCGCCGCCGACCTCCTTCCAGTTGGTGATCTGGCCGGAGAAGATGCCCTTGAGCTGCTCGAGGGACAGGTCGTCGACCTTGACGTTCTTGGAGACGACGGGGCCCATGCCCACGACGGCGACCTCGTGGTCGACGAGGTTCTTGACCTGGTCGGCCTCGAGCTTGGTCTCGGCGAAGACGTCAGAGTTACCGATGGTAACGGTGCCGGCGGCGACGGCGGTCAGGCCCTTGCCCGAACCGTTACCCGAGCCGGAGACGGAGACGTCGGGGTTGGCATCCATGAACTTCTCGGCAGCGGCCTCGAGGAGCGCCTGGAACGAGGAGGCGCCGTCGTAGGTCACCTCGCCCGAGACGGACTCGGCAGCAGCGGCGCTGCCCTTGTCGGCGGCGTTGGAAGCGCCTGTGCCGCCGCAACCAACGAGGCCGAGGCCCACGAAGCTGGCAAGACCACCAGCGAGGCCGAGGAACTGACGACGAGAATAAGCCTGATCGAGCATGATCTTCCTTTCATACATGCGACTCGCGGACACCCTGCCCGCTTTGCTGTTTGGAAAGATACGGCCCCGACCGGTCAGCGCCCGCACCAACTGCGGTTTCTTACGGGCTTTTGATAGACCCTTACCGCAAGCGCGGCTCGGCTTTACAAACGAATAACAAACCCGCCACCAAGCATGACCCGCCTTTTACACCAATAAAAACAAAGTTGCGGTGAAATAGTTCCTGCTTGGCCATCAAATGGCCCATTCTAGGAACTATTCCACCGCAACTTAAAAAGCCCGGACGAAAGGGGTGCTAAGTTGTTAAAACGCCGCAGCCTTAAAGCTCAAGCTCGTTCAAACGTAAGATCGCCACGATATAAATCTTGAGCGCCTGCTTGAGCTGTTCCTCGTTGGCGCACTCGTTGGGACCGTGCATCTGGCCGCCCCACTCGGGCAGCTCCAGACCGGTCTCCTCGGGGCCAAACGAGACGGCGCGGGCAAAGTTGCGCGCGTACGTGCCGCCGCCCATGGCAAAGGGCTCAGCATGCTTGCCCGTAAACTCGTTATAGGTATCAATAAGCGCCTTCACGGCCGGATCGTCGGCAGAGACCGAGAACGGCACCTTCGCACGACCCACACGGCACGTCACGCCAAAACGGCCCACGAGCGGATCGAGCTGCTCGCGGATGGTATCGGCACTCGTGCTGTCGGGGAAGCGCACGTCGATGACCTGCTCAATATGGCTATCCGCCACGCGGATGACGCCAGCGTTGCAGGTAAGCGGGCCAAACGCCGGACTCGTCGCATCGATACCCAGGCCGCGACCATAGGCGTCCGCATGCACAAAGGCCAGGAACTTGACGAACTCGTGCTCGGCAGGCGTCAGCAGGCGCTCGTCGCGTGCACCAAACGCGTCCTCGGCCTCGCGCAGATACGCCACGATCAGCCCGACGGCGTTGATCGTTCCCTCTGGCATCGAGGCATGACCGCCAATGCCGTGGGCGAAAATCTGCGCATGCCCGTTATCGAGCGCCGTGATCTCCAGGCGGTCGCCGTTCTCGACCGGCGCCGGCAGCTCATCGGCGGCAATCGCAAGCTCGCAGATAGACTGCGACGGAATGGCGTTGCTCGCCTCGGCACCGCTCCAGGACACAATGCGCCCGCCGTCGATCTTGGAGCTCACAAATGTCGCCCCAAACTGGCCCTTCTCGGCATTACAGACCGGGAACTCGGCATCGGGCGTAAACAGAAAGTCGGGGTTCGCGTGGTTCTCCAGATAATGGTGAACGTCGGACATGCCCACTTCCTCATCGCAGCCCAGCAGTGCGCGGAAGGTGTAGCGCGGAACAATGCCGTGCTTGAGCAGATAGGCGCCGGCGTAGAGCGACAGCACCGCCGGACCCTTGTCGTCGATAACGCCGCGGCCGAGCAGCCAGCCCTCGCGACGCTCCATCGCAAACGGGTCGGTGTTCCAGCCCGGGCCGGCGGGCACCACGTCCACGTGGCAGATGGTCGCGAGCTGCTTGTCGCCGCGGCCAGGAATATCGGCAATGCCCACATAGCCCTCGTCGTCGCTCGTCTGATAGCCGAGCTTCTGCGCGATGCCGAGCGCACAGTCGAGCGCGTCACGGACCGGGCGGCCAAACGGCGCGCCGGGCTCTGCATCGGCAGAAACTGCCACGGACGGATAGCTCACCAGCTGCTCGATATCGGCGACGACATCTTCCCAGACCTCGTCGACATACTCGGCGACGCTCTGCTCCACCTGATTCATGGACGACCTCCTTACCAATGAGCGGCGAGCGCGCTCGCCCCTCACATTACGTCATTAGATAGCGAAAAGTTTAGCAAGCTCGGCCACCGAGTGCACCACCGCATCGGCACCCGCCGCCTCGTGCTCGCCCGGCGCCGCCGCGCCCGAATAGATGCCGATGCACGGCACGCCCATTACGTGCGCGCCCTCCACATCGTTAAAGCGATCGCCGATCATCACGGCATCGTCGGCCGTCGCGCCGAGCGCCGCCAGGGCATCGCGGACCGAATCGGCCTTGGTCTCGCGTCCCTGCGGCGGATTCATGCCAATCACCGCCTCAAACTGAGAGAGCCCGAGCTCATGCACCATGTCGATGCACTTGGCCTCCATGCGCGACGTCGCCACGGCCATACGTTTGCCTTGGGCGACCAACCCATCCAGCAGCTCGGGGACCCCATTGAACACGGGATACTCCTCCGGTCCCAGTTCATCAAAAAAGGCGCGGTACTCATCGGCCACCACAAGCGACTCCTCGCGGGAAAAGCCGTAAAAGTCGTGAAAGCTCTTCCACAGGGGCGGCCCGATCATGCGGCGCAGATCACCCATCTGCGTCTCCGAAAACCCGCGCGCAGCCAGCGTCTTGCGCGTCGAGGTCATCACTGCCCGACCCGTATCGGCCACCGTGCCGTCAAAATCGAACAGCACAACCGGCCGCTCGCAAAGTTGCAATGCCGCCATCGGCACCCTTCTTCCCCAGTTGATGATTTCCACACCACCGCTTCAAACTGTTGACTATTCAACAATTGAACCTAGCAATGTAGAGCAACTCCACTATACTTGTCGCACTTTGCTTTCAGAAGGCGGCGCTGCCGCGCCCCAACGAAAGGTGCAATTATGTCTTTTGCCATCATAACCGACTCCACGTCGGACATCTCCCCCGCCCGTGCCCAAGAGCTCGGCATTTACGTGATTCCGCTGCATGTGATTATCGAGGGCGAGGACCTGCTCGACCAGGTGCAGATTACCGCCGAGGAATACGTCGCCCGCATGGCCGGCTCCGAGCAGCTGCCGCACACCTCGCAGCCGAGCGCCGGCGAGTTCAAGGCGCTGTTTGACCGCGTACGCGCCGATGGCCACGACAGCGCGATCTTTATCTCGCTGTGCAGCGAGTGGTCCGCCTGCTATTCCAACGCATGCCTGGTCGCCGAGACCCACGAGCTCGACGTGCGCTGCATCGATTCGCGCACCGGCTCGGGCGCCGAGGGCCTGCTGGTGGAGTACGCGCTTGCCATGCGCGAGGACGGCCGCAGCTTGGACGAGACCGAGGCGCAGATCCGCGCGACGCTGCCCGAAGCCCACCTGCTGCTGATTCCCCGCACGCTCGAGAACCTGGTCAAAAACGGCCGCGCCCCCAAGCTCGCCGGCCAGCTGACGCAGATGCTCAACATTCGCCTGGCCGTTTCGCCGGAGTGGAAATCGGGCGAGATCAAGGCAATCAAAAAGGGCCGCGGCGCCAAGCGCATCGTCGCCAACACCATGGCAGATTGCCTCGCGTTTTTGGACGAGCACCCGGGCTCAAGCGTGCGCGTGCTCACGACCGGCGCCGCCGAGGAGCAGGAACTTGTCAACGAGGCGCTCGCGGGCCAGGACTACGTAGACGCCGGCACTGGCCCCATCGGCTGCACCATCGCCACCCATGTAGGCGTCGATGCCATCGCCATCAGCTACTGCCCCCGCTACCAACCTGCCAATTAGGGACAGGTTTATTTTGGCAGGTTTTATCTGGGCAAACGTTAAACGGTAACAAGGCTTGCCTGGCAAGATCGGACATGCCAAAGCCGTCGAACAACCGAAGTACACCCAGCCACAACAAAGCCATCACGCCGACGCGCCGCAACTCAAGGCGCGCCGGCGTCTTTTTAGGAGTCGCGGCGGAAAAGGGGCCGTTTTAGCCAAAAGGCCGCGAAACGCTTCCCATTACGCCGCAACTTCATTGCCGCCCAGGTAGCGCGCAGAGATGTGGTGTAAGAGGCGGGGCATGCCCCGCCTCTTACACCACATCTCTGCGCGCTACCCTACCGCACATTTTGACACCAGCCAAACACCACTCACGGAGGTGTACTCCGCTATCGCCGAACCAAAATCAGAGTCGAGTCCCTTAAAAATCAAAATAACGTACCCTCATTTCAATGAACTCCGACAAGAACGGCATTTACATGAGCACCGTCACGCATCAATACGCCCTCATCGGGGGCACGCTATTCCAATTCAAGAAAACCGTCGCCCATGTATCGGAGCCGCACAGCCAAATCGTCATCTGCGGCAACGGTCCAGACATCCGTTACGCAACACTGGAAGAATGGGAGAAAGCTGGCGAATCTTTCGATAGACGGGCACAGGTCGAGGGAATCGTCACCAGTGCGAGCACAGCGCGCGACAAATTGGAACTCTTTCGCAATCTCTTTACTGGCCGCAAAGATGTTTACGCTCATGGGTACCGCAGAAAAGACGGGGGAATCGGCTATACACCAGCCTGCGCAAATGAGTGGAAGGCAGGCATTTGCCCCAAACTAAATCGTCAGAAAACCAAATGCGCGGAATGCGGCAACCGCATCTTCCCCGAGCTGAGCGATGCCACGATCATCGCCCATTTCAAAGGCAACGACGACAGGCTCCGAGACGTCATAGGTCAATACGTTCTCGATAGTGACAGCAACACAAAAGTCCTGGTCATCGACTTTGACGGATCCGATTGGAAAGAAGCGACAAACGCCATTCGGCTTGTCGCAAAAAACCATGGAATCGATGCTGCAGTCGAGCGATCGAGATCAGGTAACGGCGCACATGTCTGGTTTTTCTTCCTAGAGCTCACCAGCGCAAAGATCGCACGAGAATTTGGAAGCAGCCTTATCACCGAAGCGGCGGCGCTCAACAAGACAATCACCTTTGAAGCTTTTGACCGGATGCTGCCCGCGCAGTCCACCATTCCTGAGGGCGGCTTCGGAAATCTCATAGCACTGCCTTTTCAAGGAAAAGCGCAGCGAAAAGGGAACAGTGTATTTGTTGACGAGCAATTTGAGCCCTTTCCCGATCAATGGCTTTACCTTTCGCAAATTCAGCTGATTCCACATGCAACGGTGCAAAATCTGATCGAAAGCATCGACAATAAACCGCATGGAATATCAGCTGCAGTGGCGGGAAACACCGCCGCGCCACATTCTCAGAGGCCGCGAAAGCGGCTTCCGCTCGCGCCGCAGGACTTCCCGTCATCGCTACCCGTCACGCAAGCCGATATGCTCTACATAACCGAAAAATCTCTGAGCCCGGCCGCCCAGATGGAGGTTCGCAGGCTTGCAACATTTGCCAACCCGGAATTCTTCCGTGCCCAATCAATGCACCAATCGGTATTCGGCAAACCGCGGTACATAGACCTCAGCGAACTTAGAGATGGCTGCGTTGCGATTCCCAGAGGCTGTAAAGCACAACTCGAGCGGCTGCTTCAAGAAGCCGGCGCTTCTGCTCACTATTCAGACAAGCGCATGTCGGGCAATCCAATTGTGATGACATTTAAAGGGGCTCTTCGCCCTGAACAGCAAATTGCCGCCGAACAGATGCTCAACTGTGAAGACGGGATCATGTCCGCGCCGACGGGTTTCGGGAAAACCGTCATTGGAGCCTATCTTATTGCTGCCATCGGTCTTCCAACGCTTGTCATCGTTCCCAAGACTGCGCTCATTGCCCAATGGAAATCCCAGCTCGAACGGTTTATCGACATTACGGATAACAGAAAGCCAGTTCGAACCCCAAAAGGACGAATCAGTAAAAGGCGGCCTCCGCTCATTGGCCAAATCGGAGGAGGCAAAACCGCCATAAGCCATCTCATCGACATTGCTTCATTCCAGTCTTTGTCCAGCAAGGACCCCCAGACCGGAGAACCAATAGCCAAGGAGTTCGTTCGTGATTACGGCCTCATCATCTGTGATGAATGTCACCATGCAGCCGCACCACAGCTTGAGCTCGTCCTCAAGTCCGCTCCAGCCAAATATGTATACGGCCTTTCCGCGACCCTTGATTATCGACTTTATCCGAACACCTCCCACA